>JAQCHR010000099.1 GCA_027619655.1 Pseudomonadota bacterium | reverse complement strand
CAACTTATTTTCATACTTATTGAGAAAATTAAAGCGAAAAGGTTCGGTTTACACCGCGCAGGTTAGAAAACCTCCGAGACCCGTGGGAAATTGGATTTGCGGTGACAGTACACTTGTGTAACCGGACACCGACATCCCCTCACCCCGGCGCCACATCCGAAAACCTTGTCTCCGCCTCGTAGGCCGCCGCCGCGCGGTAGAGCGCCGCTTCGGCGAAGGGGCGGCCGACAAGCTGGAACGAGGCCGGCAGGCCATTGCCCGTGAAACCGGCCGGGACCGCCAGCGCGGGCAGGCCCAGGTAATTGAGCGGCTGGGTGCAGTGGGTCATGGCCGCGACCAGTGCCGGGAACTCAGGAGAATCCTTCACATCCGTCGCCGCGATGGACGGCACCGGCATGGCGATGGTCGGGGCGTGGAAGACATCCGCCTTCGCAAACACCGCATCGACGAAGGCCTGCGTGACCTTCGGGCGGATCTGCAGGGCGGCCAGGTATTGCGCCGCGCCGATGGCGAGGCCCGGCTCCAGCCTGGCGCGGACCTGCGGGCCGTAATCCTGCGGCCGGTCGCGCAGCCAGGCGGCGTGCAGCACCGTGCCCTCCGGCCCGCGCACGGTCACGCCGAGCTGGCGGATATGGTGGTGGTCCGGCACCGTGACCTCGACGATCTCCGCCCCCATGCCCTCGAACACCTTCAGGCTGGCCTGCATCAGGTCGCGCACTTCCGGGGCGGCATTGTCGTAATAGTAATTGGCGGGCACGGCGATGCGCAGCCCCTTCACGTCCGGCGAGCAGGCCGCCGCCTCGTAGTCATCCACCGGCATCGCGCTGGCGGTGTGATCCATCGGGTCGGCCCCGGCGATCAGCCCCAGCAGGCGGGCATTGTCGCGCACCGTGCGGGTCAGCGGCCCGGCATTGTCGAGCGAGAAGGACAGCCCCATCAGCCCGTAGCGGCTGACCCGCGTCTGGGTCGGCTTCATCCCGACCAGCCCGCAACAGGCGGCCGGCAGCCGCACCGAGCCGCCGGTATCGGACCCGAGCGCGCCATAGACCAGCCGCCCGCCGACCGAGGAGCCCGACCCGCTGGACGAGCCGCCGGTGACATGGTCCGGATTCCACGGGTTGCGGCAGGACCCGAAATGGTCGTTATGCCCGAAGGGTCCGACGGCGAATTCGGACATGTTGAGACCGCCCAAATGCAGCGCCCCCGCATCGGCGAGCCTTGTGATCGTCGTCGCGGTATGGTCGGGCACGAAGTCCCGGCGGATTTTCGAGCCGCAGGTGGAGACCTTGCCGGCGCGGTAATACATGTCCTTGTGGGCCAGCGGCACGCCGTGCAGCTTCCCCGGCGACTCGCCCCGGGCCAGCGCCGCATCGGCGGCATCGGCGGCGGCCAGGGCTTCGTCGGCCTCCAGCGAGATGAAGGCGTTCAGCGCCGGCTGCTTTTCGTCGATCCGCGCGAGGCAGGCCTCGGTGACCTCGCGCGAGGATACCGTTTTCTCGGCAATCGCCTCGGCGATGTCCGTGAGGCTCAGATGGGTCAGCTCATTCATCGCGCTTCGCCATCGCGACGAGGGCGCGGTCGAAATGCGCGGGTTCAGTATCGAACAGCGACTCGCCCGCCAGTGCGCCCAGGGTATCGGCCATCGCTGCCGTCATGACGGAGAGCCGCTCCGCCGCCGCGTCTTCCAGTGCGACGCCATGCCATTCGCTGGCCAGCGCCTTGATCTGCCGAGCATCCATGTCGGGTACCTTTCGTTATTTGGTTTTTTCCACCCCGTAACAATGTTCCGGACCGGGAAAATCGCGCGCCCGGACATCCGCCGCATAGGCATCGACCGCATCGCCGATACTCCCCGCCAGGTTGGCGTAACGTTTCACGAATTTGGGCGTGAAGTCGGCGAACAGCCCCAGCAGGTCGTCGGTCACCAGGATCTGCCCGTCGCAGGCCGGCGAGGCGCCGATGCCGATGGTCGGCACGGGCAGTTCCGCCGTCAGTTTCCGCGCCAACGGTTCCGACGTGCCCTCGATGACGATGGCGAAGGCCCCGGCGTCCACCATCGCGGCGCCATCGGCGGCGATCTGCTGTGCTTCGGCGTCGGACAGGCCCTGCGCCCGGAACCCGCCGATGGCGTTGACCGCCTGCGGCATCAGCCCGATATGCGCCATCACCGGGATTCCCCGGTCGACCAGGAAGCGGACCGTCGGCGCCATTTCGACCCCGCCTTCGATCTTCACCGCCTGGCAACCGGTTTCCGCCATCACCCGCGAGGCGCTGCGGAAGGCCTGTTCGGGGCTGGCCTCGTAGCTGCCAAAGGGCAGATCGACCAGCACGAAGGCGTGTTTCGTCGCCCGCATCACCGCGCGGCCATGGGCGATCATCATGTCCAGCGTCACCGCCAGCGTGCTGTCCATGCCATAAATCACCATGCCCAGCGAATCGCCCACCAGCAGCAGGTCGACCCGGTCATCCAGCACCGAGGCCACGGGGGCGGTATAGGCGGTCAGGCAGACCAGCGACGTCTTGTGTTTCGCGGCGCGGATATCGCGCACGGTAATTCGCTTGCTCCGATTGACGGCGCTCATCGTTGTTCATCCACCATGGCGCAGCTTATTTTGCTGCATTGCCGCAAAGCGTAACCAGTGGCGCGGCGCACCGCAAGGTGGACCCGCTCGCAGGCCTATGAAGCGCGGGGCGATCTGGTCTAATGTTCTGGCAAATCCGAACATCGAGCATTGGGGAGACAGGCATCATGCAGGACAGTTTCAAGACAGGGATCACCACCACCAACCGCATCACGGTCGACCGGCCCCGCACCATCGATGTCATGGGCGAGGAACTGCGGGTCTATGCGACGCCGGAACTGGTGCGCGATATTGAACGGACCTGCAAGGGGCTGATCCTGGACTATGCGGATGTGAACGAGGATTCGGTCGGCACCAACGTCAATATCGACCATATCGCGCCGACGCTGATGGGTATGTCGGTCGATATTATCGCCACGGTAAAGGAAATCGACCGCCGCAAGGTGGTCTTCGAAATTTCCGCCGTGGACGATATCGAACCGATGGGCCGGGGCACCCATACCCGTTTCATCATCGATACCAGCAAATCCGCGGAGCGCCTGCAGGCCAAGATCGCGAAGGTCAAGGCCCTGTAACACCGGCCTACAACAACTGTAGATACGTAACATGGTAGGTATTTTAGCGCTTTTTTAACCATTTGGCGGTCAAACTGGTACAGCACCAACGAGATTCGCCCAATGATTGCGTTGCACCCCACGCTGCACATCTACGGCCTGGCATTTTTCGCCATGGGCCTTGCCGTGTGGCTGAAGACGATGCCGCTGATGCATCTGCCGATCAGCCGGGCGTTTCGCTGGCTGGCGTTATTCGGCATCGCCAACGGCATTTATCAGTGGATGCTGCTTTACCGGCGGAACGGTATCGACTCCGAATATTTCGATTTCCTGACCACCAATGTTGCGGCGCTTTCCTACCTCGCACTGGCCATTTTCTCGATCCGGATCGTCGATCTGCCCGCGGCGGGGACCCGGGTCGGCAATGCGCTGCGGCAGGGCGTGTCGCTTATCCCCTACCTGCTGTTTTCCGTCTGGCTGGCGCTGCATGCAGGCTGGCATCTGATCCAGGACTTCCTGCACGGCATGTTCCCCGCGCTTGACCACCTGACGGTGCAGATGCTGCCGCAATATATCCTCGCCGCGCCCAGCGCCGCGCTGGCGGCGATCGGTTTTGCGCGGCTGTCGCCTTTCGGGGCTTACGGCCGGCGCGTCCAGCGCCATGCGCAGTTCGCCAGTTTCTTTTTCGTCAATTACGCCGCACTTTTGCTGTTTTCCGGCGCCGCCGATATCTACCAGGCTGAAATCCTGAATGACAGGGTATTCACGGCGGTTGTGGGAATCCCGATCGATATCCTGCGGGCGGTCGCGGCGCTGGGAACCGGCTATTGCGTCGTGTCGGCGCTCACCCTGTTCGACAAGGAGGAACGGGCCGAACTGGACCGCAGCATCGAGAAGGCCACGACGGCGCTGGGCGTCAAGGTGGCGGAGCTGGAACAGGCGCTTGCCGACCGGGAAGTCGCGCAGAACGCCCTGCAGGAAAACGAGGAGAAACTCGCCGCCGTCTTCGACAATGTCCCCGTCGGCCTGTCCCTGCGGGGTACGGATGGCCGGTTCACCCTGATCAACCGGCACTGGACCGGGCTCATCAATCTGGAAAGGGGCGATGTCCTGGGTCGTCATGTTTCGGAGCTGGCGCCGCCGGAACGGGCCGCCCGGTATATCAAAAACGATCGCCGCGTTCTCGAAACCGGCGAGACCATCGTGGATATTCTGGAAACGCCCTTTCTGGCGGCCCAGTCCAGAACCGTTGTCGTTACGGTATTTCCCATCCGGCGCGGCACCGAAATAACCGGGTTGGGGACTATTCTCATCGATATTTCCGACCGCAAGGCGGCCGAGAAAAAGCTGGCGGAACAGGCGACGCTTCTGCGTACGGTGCTGGATACGGTCCCGGCCCTGGTTGTCGTCCGCGACAGTGATCTGCGGATCACCTATTCGAACAGGCAGGCCGAGAAACATTATGGCTGGTCGAATGCCCAGTTGGTGGGCAAGACGATGGCCGACATGTTCGGCGCCGAACGGGCCGCCGTCTTCGAAGATTTCCAGTCCCGTGCCCTGCAGCTGGACGCGGGGCGCGCCCTGACCGACCCCGATTACCATCCGCTGGACCAGGCGGAAAAAATCATGTGGCTGCGTGCCGCGCCGGTCGTCGCGGACAATGGCGAAAAAAGAGGAATTGTCACCGTTGCCGTCGATGTCAGCGACCTGAAGAATGCGGAGCGCAAGCTGCAGGAAAGCGAAGCGCTGCTGCAGGCCATGCTGGACCATATCCCCGGCGTTATCGGCATGCGCGGTATCGATGGACGGTATCTGGTGCTCGGCGCCGGTTGCCAGGACTGGTACCGTATGCCGCGCGACCGGATGATCGGGAAACGCCCGGACGAAATCTGGCCGGAGGATTGGGGAAAGCGGATTCTGCTGGCCGACCAGGAAATCGTCCGAAACGATAAGCCTTCGGTACAGGAGGAAAAAGTGCTTTTTCCTGACAGTGTTTCCCGTTCCGTTCGCGTCAACCGCTTCCCGGTCCGCAACAGCGACAATGCGCTGCGGAGAATTGGTTTTCTGGTCAGCGATATTTCGGCGGAGAAACGGGCCGAGGAACAGCTGCGCCAGGCGTAGAAGATGGAAGCGGTCGGCCAGTTGACCGGCGGCATTGCGCATGACTTCAATAACCTGCTCGGGATTATCATCGGCAATCTGGACTTTATCGAAGAGAGCCTTGCACCCAGCAGCGAGCTGCACAATATCGTCACCTCGGCGACGACCGCCGCGCTGCAAGGCGCGACGCTGAACAAGCAGTTGCTGGCCTTCTCGCGCAAACAGGACCTCGCGCCGGGACCGCTTAACCTGAACGAGCGCATACCCAGCATGGTGACAATACTGCAGCGAAGCCTTCCGGAAACGATCGAAATCCATATCCGGCAGTCGCCGGACCTCTGGCCCTGTATCGCGGATGCCAGCCAGGTGGAGTCCGCCCTGCTGAACCTGGTGCTGAATGCGCGCGATGCCATGCCGGTCGGTGGCGAACTGTCCATCGAGACAGCCAATTTCTGCATCGGCGGCGACGGCGACCGGCCGGACATGGTGCCGGGCGATTATGCCGTGCTGAGCGTGTCCGATACCGGCTCCGGCATGACGGAAGACGCCATCGAGCATGCCTTTGAGCCCTTTTTCACCACCAAGCCGGTCGGCCAGGGATCGGGGCTTGGCCTCAGCATGATTTACGGATTTGCCAAACAGTCCGGCGGCCATGTCACGATCGACAGCACGCCCGGGCGCGGCACGACCGTGCGGCTGTAACTGCCGCGCCATGTCACTGACTATGCGGCACCGGCCGTCCGCCCGGCGACGCGCAGGCTGGACCGGGCCACAGCCGGCGACTGACGGAGGCCCTTACCCGGCCGCCGTCGCCTGCGCCAGGCAATAGCGCGCGACCTCCGCATGCGTCGCGAACCAGATATCCTTTCGGGTCTTCATGTATTCGACCAGTTCATCCAGCATGGCGATCCGTGAACGGTGGCCGATGAAATGCGGATGCATCGTCAGCAGGAACAGCCCGCCATCGGCATAGGCACCGTCGAATTCGGCCTTGAAGATTTCCAGCACGCCCGATGGCGGCGTATAGGGGCGCAGTCCCAAGAACCGGTCCATGTTGAAATAGACCGCGTCGTCCTTGATCCATTCGACCGGCAGTTCGACCACCCCGGTCGCCTCGCCGTTTTCCAGCAGTTCATAGGGATCGTCATCGGCCATCAGCGAGGAATCGTACAGCAGGCCCATTTCGCGGGTGATGGCCAGCGTGTGCGGGCTGAAATCCCACGAAGGGGTGCGGATGCCAACCGGGCGAACCCCGCAGATCGTCTCCAGCACATCCGCCGCGCGCATCTGCAACTCGCGTTCATTGACCGCCGGCAGTTCGCTGTTGAGTTCATGAATCCAGCCGTGGATCCCGATTTCATGCCCCTCCATCGCCAGGGTCCGCTGCTCGTCCGGCCACAGCATCGCCACCACGGCGGGCACGAAGAAGCTGGCGCGGATTTCGTGCCGGTCCAGCAGCCTGCGAATCCGCGGCACCGATACCCGCGCCGCATACTCGCCCTGCGACAGCTTGCCCGGCGAGGAATCGCCGAAGCGCAGCGTGCTCGATTCATGGTCGGAATCGAAGGACAGGGCCACCGCCGCCCGCGCGCCGTTCGGCCAGGTTGCCGGCTTCAGCGACCGGCCGGCGCGGACTTTCTCCACAATGCCGCGCCAGCGCGCCTCGGGCCATTGCCACGGCAGATCGCCGTCCGCGCCCTTTTTTCCATCGGTTTTCCCAGCGGATTCAGAAGCCATTTCACCCTCCCCGTTGCCGTAAACCCGGTCCGGATATGCCGTGGCAATACACCGCAATGGCGGCGCAGCCCCGGAAAGCGTACAACCATCAGGCAATTGCCTGAAACGGTTTTGGAAGAATCATGGAAAAACTGGCCCGTCTCGACCTGCGCCAGGCTATCACGCGCGGCTTTTCCTGCCGTTGCCCGCAATGCGGCAACAGCAACCTTTACCGTCGCTATCTGAAAACCGAAACCGATTGCGGGTCGTGCGGGGCGCCTGTCGGCGAGATCCGGACCGACGATATCGCGCCCTATTTCACGATCATGATCGTCGGCCATATCGTCGTGCCGCTGCTGCTGGGCCTCGAACAGGCCGCATCGCCGCGCAACTGGGTGCACTGGGTCATCTGGCCCCCCGTCACCATCGCCCTGACACTATGGTTCCTGCCAAGGGTCAAGGGCTCGGTGCTGGGCTGGATGCTGTGGCTCGGCATGCGCGGCGACGAGCAGCACTAGATCAGATCAAGATTGCGGTGCTACCCGGCAACGCTGGGACGGGCGCCGACCGCGTCATACCAACGCTGCAGATTGCCGCAGTCTTCGGGAATGCGGATTTTCGGGATCCGCCCCAGCGCGATGCCGCAGAAGGCCGTGATATCCGCTACCGTGAACCGGTCGCCCGCGATGAATTCGCGGTTCGCCATTTCACCATTCAGCCAGGCCATGCGTTCCAGGACGGTTGCCCGGCATAATTCGCCGAAATCCGGCACCTGTGTGATGCGGCCCTCCCAATAGGGATGGCTGTGCCGGAAACAGCCCGATATCTGGCCCAGAATTTCCGATTCCATGCGCCGGTTCCACATCTCGACAACCGCCCTGTCGCGCGCGTCGGTGCCGAACAGCGGCGGTTCCGGCTGGATTTCCTCGAAATAGCGGCAGATCGCCACCGATTCCGCCAGGTATGTGCCGTCGTCGAATTCCAGGACGGGAACACGGGCCAGCGGGTTCTTGGCAATGAAATCGGCGCTCAGATTGCCCTTTCCGGCGAGATCGATTTCCACCGACTCGATCTCGATCCCCTTTTCGGCGAGGAAGATATGCACCCGGCGCGGATTCGGGGCGATTTTCGTTGTAAAGAGCTTCATGGCGGCCATCCTGCTGCGGTGTCTGTCTCCCCGCAGTAGACGGCGTCACATCGTTTTGTTCAAGTCCCCGTGGGACCGCGGCGCAGCATTAACCGCGCATGTAGCCGCGTTCCGGGTGATAGGCCCTGAACCGGGACTTGAAGAAACGAACCAGGCCGACGGTAAGGTTTTTCATGCTTGATCTCCACACGCTTTAGCGGCCGCCTGACGGCGTTGCCTGCTTGTCTGTCTAACGTGACGGTATATTCGCCGGTTACAGGCAATTGCGCAGTGACCCCAATCACAGGATCGGCGAGAATTCCCTACGGTGCGGGTTCGATGAATTCCAGGCGCTCCACCAGCCGGCACGGCGGCACGCCCAGACGGTAGCTTTCGCGGCAATCCGGCGGTTCGCCACCATAGCCGTTGCGCCCGCTTGCATCCTGGTCATAATCCGGCCCCAAGAACAGGTGATGCTACACAAGAAACGGTGGAGGAAAGCAAATGCTGACGAGGTTTCGCGGATTGGTGTTGGGCGCGTTTATCGGGCTTGCGGCGACCGGTCCGGCATTGGCCGCAGAGGATGCGATCATGATCGGCGAATGGCGGACCGAACCGGCGAAATCACTGGTCTGCGCGGGCGCTGCCGGCGAAATCCTCGTCGATATCGCGACCCGCGCCAATACCTTCTATCTGAGTGGCGGGCAGAAGGGCAGCCCGGAATACGATGCATACTGGTCGGCGCTCGAAAAGGCGTTGAAGGAGCGTCATTGCTTCGTCACCGAAAAGATGCGCCACCTGCCGGATGAACTCGTCTATGCGGGACCGGATGGTCTTGACGACAGCAGTGGCAAGCGCTTCAAGGTCCTCGGTACGACCATCAAACAGGAAAACAACGATTATCCCGCCTTTACCATGACCACGCTGCCGGTCGCCAGGTAGCGCCCCCGACCGTCGCCGGTAGCGCAGTCCGGGGATTGCCGATCAAGGGAAAGAAGGTTCGCAGAAATGGCATGATCGACGGCCCCGGCATGCCCGGGCAGGTCGATCATGCATGAATCCGTTGTCAGACGGACTTTACCAGCGACAGGAAATGCTGCCGGATGTCCGGTGCGATCGTCATGAAATTACGAACCAGTTCCAGCGTTTCGCGCTTGGTGCCGAATTCCGCCGCCGGGCTGCGCCCTTCCGCGGCATCGGCAAAGAACCACTGCACCGGCGCATCGAGTTCCTGCGCGATCAGCCATAATTTGCTGGCGGAAATCCGGTTCATGCCGCTTTCGTACTTCTGCAACTGCTGGAATGTCAGTCCGATCTTGTTGGCAAGCGCTGTCTGGCTCAGACCGCACAAGACCCGGCGCATTCGCACCCGCTGCCCGACATAAACATCTACGGGGTGGGCACCGAATTCCTGGACGGTACGTCTTTTGGCTCTAGCCATGGTCTCTCTTTTCGACTGTGATAAACAAAATGGATATTCAACTTACGCTGCATAACACAACAAAATCCATGCTGAAAACTCACACGGAACGAATTATTTTACAGTTAATTTACAGCATCCGATGGCAATTGCCTGTTCTACATAGCAGTAACGCTTGATGTAATCACTATAACGCGCAATTCAAC
>JAQCHR010000098.1 GCA_027619655.1 Pseudomonadota bacterium | reverse complement strand
ACCGACGCGCTCGATCCCATCACCACCGAAATCATCGCCCGGCACGTCATCGCCACGGCGGAGGAAATGGGCGTCGTGCTGATGCGCACCGCCTTCTCGCCCAACATCAAGGAACGGCATGACTGCTCGACCGCGATCTTCGACGCGAAGGGCAATGTGGTGGCGCAGGCGGAGCATGTGCCGATCCACCTGGGCTCCATGATCGGCGCCATCGACAGCATCCGGGCGCGCTTCCCGCAGCAGGAAATCCGGCCCGGCGACATGTTCGTCGCCAACGACCCCTATAACGGCGGCGGCTCGCACCTGCCGGACCTCAACGTCATCGCGCCCGTGTTCCATGACGGCCGCATTGTCGCCTATGTCGCCAATATCGCCCATCACGCCGATGTCGGCGGCATGGTGCCGGGCAGCGAGGCCGCCGTCTGCGAGAGCATCTTCCAGGAAGGGCTACGGCTGCCGCCGGTCCGGCTGATGCGCCAGGGCGAGGTCGCGCAGGACATGTTCGAGGTGATCCTGCTGAATTCGCGCACGCCGGAGGAACGCAAGGGCGACCTGAACGCGCAGCTTGCCGCCAACCGGGTCGGCATCCGCGCCATAGAATCGCTGATCGCCCGCTACGGCGCGGATACCTTCGAACAGGCGCTGGATTCGTATCTCGATTTCACCGAGCGGCGCTTCCAGGCGGCGGTGTCCGACCTGCCGGACGGCGATTATTTTTCCGAGGATTTCCTGGGCGGGGACGAGGAAGGCACGCTGGCCCGCCTCGCCTGCACCCTGACGGTCCGGGGCGGCGAGCTGACCTTCGACTTCACCGGCACCGATCCGCAGCTTCGCTTTGCCCGCAACATCCCCAACCAGGCGCTGGTCGCCACGGTCTATTGCGTCGCCAAGGCGATCCTCGACCCCGACGCCCCGGCCAATGGCGGCGCCTTCCGCATCATCAATATCACGGCGCCGAAGGGCAGCATCGTCCAGCCGGTGCCGCCCGCCCCGGTCGGCACGCGCTCGATTTCCTGCAGCGTGCTGTCCGATGTGGTGCTGACGGTGCTGTCGCAGGCGATCCCGGGGCGCGGCTTCGCCGGGTCGGGGCCGCATGCGCTGATGGTGCTGTCGGGGACCGATCCGCGCACGGGCAAATACTTCGTCGACTATGAAACCGTCGCCGGCGCGCTGGGGGCGCAGACCACTTGCGACGGGCTGGACGCGGTGCGGACCCTGACTTCCGGCAGCGCCAACCTGCCGGTGGAGGCGCTGGAGCATGCCTATCCGCTGCGGGTGGAAACCTATGCGCTGCGCACCGGCGCCGGGGGCAAGGGCCAGTATCGCGGCGGCGACGGGATCGTGCGCGATTTCCGCGCGCTGGGCGACGACATCACGGTCAGCGTTTCCGGCGAACGCCAGCATGCGGCGGCACCGGGTGCGGCCGGCGGCAGCGACGGCGCGCTGGGCACATTCATCCTCGACCCGGGCGGGCCGAACGAGCGCAAGCTTTCCGCCGCGGTGGGACGCGAACCACTGCCGCGCGGCGCCATAATCCGCGTGACGACACCGGGCGGCGGCGGCTGGGGCGACCCGGCCAAACGCGATCCGGCGCTGATCGAAAAGGACATCCGGGAAGACCGGGTCAGACAGGAAGGGAGCTGAAACATGGTTGCCGATTTTGCCAGTCTCCGG
Organism: Pseudomonadota bacterium; assembly: GCA_027619655.1. Taxonomy (GTDB): domain Bacteria; phylum Pseudomonadota; class Alphaproteobacteria; order UBA8366; genus MarineAlpha4-Bin1. The sequence goes on along the minus strand of JAQCHR010000098.1, from coordinate 8,036 downwards.
ACGCAGTTTCCGGGCAGATCGCGGAGCACCTACATGAATGTCGCGGCGCGCGGGCTGATGACAACCGGGTCCCGCGCGGCCATCGACCGCATGCTGGACGCGCGCCTTTACGGCGAGGCGGACAAGGCGGCGATGTTCGATATCATCGAAAGCAGCCGCCGCCGCTATGCCGCGCTGATCAATGCCGATCCCGACGAGATCGCCATCACCAAGAACGTCTCGGAAGGGCTGAACGCGATCATCGCCAGCTATGACTGGCAGCGCGGCGACAACGCGGTGATCTGCCCGGACCTGGAACACCCCAACAATGTCTTTCCCTGGCGCAACCTGGCGAAGCGGACCGGCATGGACGTGAAGACCGTTGCCCCGCATGACGGGCAGATTTCGGTAGAGGCCATCGCCGAAGCGATCGACGGCAATACCCGCATGGTCACCGCGTCCAGCGTCACCTTCGCGCCGGGCTTCCGCACCGATATCGCCGCCATCGCCAGGCTGTGCCGGGAACGGGATATCCTGTTCCTGGTCGATGGGGTGCAGTCGGTCGGCATCCTGCACACGGATGTCAACGAACTCGGCATCGACGCCATGGCGGTTTCGACGCAAAAGGGGCTGCTGGGCCTCTACGGCATGGGCTTCCTGTATTGCCGCCGCGAATGGGCGGAGCGGCTGACGCCGGTCTACCTCGCGCGGTTCGGCGTCGACATGGGCGACGCGCATGAGGCGGCGCTGGGCGATGGCGACGACCGGCTGGCCCCGGGCGCGCGGCGCTTCGACCTGGGCAATTACAATTTCGTCGCCGCCGCCGCGGTGGACGATTCCATCGGCATGATGCTGGACACCGGCACCCGCGAAATCGAGGAATACGTCACCGGGCTGACCCGCGACCTCGCGACCGGACTGCTGGATGTGGGCCTGCCGGTGGTCGGCGGGGAACCGGGACCGGCGACCGGCAGCATCGTGTCCGTCGGCTCCATCGGCGAGGGCCAGCACGATACGGTGGACGATCCGGCCATGGCAGGGCTGCATGACTACCTGTCGGCGAACGGCGTCAACCTGTCGATCCGGCGCGGCATCCTGCGCTTCTCGCTGCACCTGTATAACGACGCATCGGACGTCGCGCGGGTCATCGAGCTGGCGCGCGGGCACAACGCCTGAACATATCAATCTGGGAGGGATACCAACATGGCCACGCAAAAAAAGGGCAAGGAATGGCTCGCGCTGACGCAGGAGGAAACGCTGGAGCCCGACCTGCCAATCGTCGATCCCCACCATCACCTGTGGGAAGGGCACACCCAGCACGCCTATTCGCGCTACCTGCTGGACGACATCCTGGAGGACCTGAACGCCGGCCATAACGTGGTGTCCACCGTGTTCATCGAGTGCGGCGCGATGTTCAAGCCGGACGGCCCGGCGGAAATGCGCTGCATCGGCGAGACCGAATTCGTCAACGGCATCGCGGCGATGAGCTATTCCGGGCATTACGGCAAACCGCGCGTCGCCGCCGGGATCATCGGCACCACCGACCTGAAGATCGGCGACCGTGCCGCCGCCGTGCTGGACGCACAGATCGCCCATGCGGGCGGGCGCTTTCGCGGCATCCGGCTGGGCGCGACCCACGACCCCAGCCCGGACGTGCCGAACCACCGCACCAACCCGCCCCAAGGCATGATGCTGCGCGAGGATTTCCGCCAGGGCTTCAAGCATCTGGCCCCGCGCAAGCTGAGCTTCGAGGTCTGGTGCTACCACCACCAGATCCCCGAAGCCACCGACCTGGCCCGCGCCTTCCCGGACACGACACTGGTGCTGGACCATTTCGGCGGCCCCATCGGCGTCGGCCCCTACAAGGGCAAGTCAGACGCGGTCTTCGCCGAATGGGAGACGAACATCACCGAACTGGCCAAGTGCCAGAACGTCGTCGCCAAGCTGGGCGGCCTCGCCATGGAAGTAAACGGCTTCGGCTGGCACGAACGCGCGAAGCCGCCGACCAGCAGGGAACTGATGGAGGCGACGAAGCATTACTACGATCACACGATAGCGGTCTTCGGCCCCGACCGCTGCCTGTTCGAAAGCAACTTCCCGGTCGACAAGGTGAGCTGCAGCTACAACGTGCTGTGGAATTCCTTCAAGCTGCTGACCAAAGACTATTCCGCCGCCGAGAAGGCGAAGCTGTACCACGACACGGCGGCGCGGGTGTACCGGTTGGGCTGACGGTTTTTTCCGCAAATACGTCGTCGCAGACGAACTCGTCTGCTCGGGATTTTCTTAAAGGCGCGCGAGGAATTCCAGCAGGTGCCGGATCACCGCGTCCGGCTGTTCCTGCTGCACCCAGTGGCCCGCGCCCTCGACCAGATGGCAGCCGCGCATGTCGGTGCAGGCGAAGGCCTGCATGGCCTCCATGGCGCCGGGGCGCTGCTGGGTGCCCCAGTCGCTTTTGCCGCCGATGAACAGGGACGGCACATCGACGGTGCGGCCGGCGAAGAGGCGCAGTTCGGCGGCGATGTCCGGGCTGGTGCCGCAGCGGTACCATTGCAGCCCGCCCTGGAACCCGTTGCGTTCGTATTCGCTGCTGTAGACGCGCAATTCGGCTTCCGGCAGCCAGCGGCAGGCCGCGACCTGTGCCGCCGATGGCATTTCCGGCGCCACCGTTTCCGCCATGTTCCGGTCCCGGTCCATGATGTAATAGGTCGGCATCTTCGCCAGCTCTTCTGCTATCCAGCCGCGCAGCGGGAAGGTCCGGTTTTCGGGCCAGTCGGCGCTCTTGTGATGGTAATAGGCGCGCAGGAAGTCGTGGACGCCCTGCGGGCAATGCCGCATGTCGCCATTGGCCTCGCGCGTCGAATAGTACCACTGGTAATGCTTGCGCGGCCGGGCCAGCGCCGCCATCCCGGCATGCACATCGGGCTGGGGTTTTGGGGTCAGCGGCGGCGGGCCGGCATAGGGAGCGCTCATCAAAACCATGGCGCGGAACACATCCGGCCGGATCAGGGCGCAATGCGCCGCGACATGGGCGCCGAAGTCATGGCCGATCACCGCATCGACCGACCGGCGGCCCAGCGCGGCAACCAGCGCCAGCATGTCGGTCACCAGGTTTGTTTGCCGGAACGACCGCAGGTCGCCATCGTAGGCACCGTCCCAGCCGATGGTGCGGCCATAGCCGCGCTGGTCGGGCGCCACCACATGATACCCCGCCGCCGCCAGCGCCGGCATCACCTTGCGCCAGCTAAAGGCCAGTTCGGGAAAGCCGTGCAGCAGCAACAGGCAGGGCCGGTCATCGCCTTCGTATCCCGCTTCCAGCACATGCACGCGCAGCCCGTTCACCCCGTCCACGAAGCGTGAGCGAATGCCGGCCGGCAGGATGGACGGGTCGTATGAATTGATTTCGGTCATCGCATTCTCCCTTTGCGCTGGTGTCTTTTAATGCACAGCGCGCGCTGGCACTATCGGCAACGCGATGGCCTGTCGCGAGGATGTTCGGGAGAAACCGCATGAAGATCGAAAAGATTGAAACATTCCAGGTGCAATGGTCGCCGAAGGACACGCCGGGGCAGCGCAGCGCCTTTGTCCGCATCCACACCGATGACGGGTTGCACGGCATCGGCGAGGTGTCGCCCATGCAGGGCGGGCTCGCCTCGCTGCTGATGATCGTCCACAACATCGCCCCGGCGCTGATCGGCGCCGATCCGCTGGACCATGCGGTCCTCCAGGACCGGCTGATCCACAAGCTGGTCAAGCTGGGTCCGGAAGGCGCACTGACCGGCGCGCTGGCGGGAATCGACATCGCGCTGTGGGATCTGAAGGGCAAGGCGTTCGGCCAGCCGGTCTACAAGCTGCTGGGCGGCGCTTGGAAAACCGCCCTGCCCTTCTACGCCTCCATCGGCGGCAACGGCCGGGGGCGCAGCCTGGACGAGGTACTACGCATCGTGGAAGCCCGCATGGCAGACCAGCCGGCGGCGATCAAGATCCGCTTCGACAATGACCGGACCGACCTGGACACGGAAATCCCCGACCATATCGAAAAGGCCCGCGCCGTGCGCAAGCTGGTCGGCGACCGCTTCCCGCTCGCCTTCGATGCCAATAACGGCTACTCGGCCAGCGGCGCGATCCGCGTCGGCCGGGTGCTGGAGGAACTGGATTACTGGTGGTTCGAGGAACCGGTGCAGCATTACCACATCAGGGGCACGGGCGAAGTCGCCCGCAAGCTTTCCATCACGGTTTCGGCCGGGGAACAGACCTACACCATGGGCGGGCTGGTCGAGCTGATCGAGGCCGGCGTGCGCATGATCCAGCCGGACATCGTGAAGATGGGCGGCATCACCGGGCTGCTGCGCTGCGCCGCGCTGGCGCAGGCGCATGGTGTAGAACTCGTGTCGCACCAGACCCAGCCGATGGTCGGCCACCTGGCCAACCTGCATGTCTGCGCGGCGCAGATGCACGCCACCAAGCCCTGCGAGTGGAACGATCCTTCGGCCCGCACCCATGACATTTTCGACGATCCGCCCATGCCGGTGGACGGCTTGTTCCACCTGAACAGCCGGCCGGGCCTGGGCATCGATTTCGATGAAAATGCGCTGGCGAAGCGGCGGATCGATATTACGGGTTAGGCGATGAGGTCGAGCACCCGGGACAGTTTCCCCGGCTGCTCTACCGTGACCAGCGCCTCATGCAGTTCTGCCGCGCGGCCGCCGAGGACCGGTTCGACCAGCGCGTGGAATTTCGCGTTGATGTCGTCCCAGGACATCGGGTTGTCCGGATTGCCGAGCGACCGCGGCACTTCCGCGTGCAGGGTCTCGCCATCCGCCAGCGTGATATCCAGGATCGAGGCATAGCGCTCCAGCGCCGGATTGACCGAGAGTTCGACCCGTTCCATCAGCGCGCGCAGGCGAGGATCGCCCACCCGGTCCAGCGCGAAATCACGCGGCATCACCGGATAGCCTTCCAGCGCCAGCGCGATGCAGAAGGCGACGCTGAACTTCCCTTCCAGCGAGGTGACCGGCAGCGGCTTGCCGACCAGCCGCGTGCTGATTTCCGCCACCTGGCAGCGGATATGCGCGACCGTCCGCCCCGCCACCGCATCGCGCAGTTTCCGCGCGGCGTCGATATGGGGATGGATCAGCTTGCCGCAGGCATAGGGCTTGTAGGAATTGTCGAACAGGCTCTGCCCGGCGGTGAAGGCCAGGCCGCCGAAATCGAAATGCTCCGTCTGCAGGAACGTATCCGCGAAACCGCCGGCGGCGTCGAAGGCGTGGCGCGCCGCGACAAAGCCGCGCGAGGCAAGCTGCGCCGCGAGGATGCCGTCCATCGCCGCCCGGCCCGAATGCAGCGGCTTGCCCATCGTGCCGAAGGAGGTCGTCAGCCCGCCCGCCGTGGTCGCCGCGACGCCCAGCGCATGGCCGGCCTGCGCCGCGTCATGCCCCAGCAGCACGGAGGCCGCCGCCGATGCGGACAGCCGCCCGAACACGGATGTGGGGTGGAAACCCGCCGCCTGCATGCGGTTGCCGAAATTATTGTCGCCCAGCACGGCGGAAATCTCATAGCCCGTGATGAAGGCGCCCAAGGCCGTGGCGCCGTCGCAGCCGGTTTCCCTGGCCAGCGCCAGAATCGCCGACCATGTCGGGGAGCTGAGATGGCTGGGCGCATGGCCGCGCGTATCGTCGAAATCGAAGGCATGGCCCATCGTGCCGTTGCACAGTGCTGCCAGCGCCGGGGTCGTCAACGGCCCGCGAAAGATCCGCCCCCGCCCCGCCGCCTGCCAGGACAGCGCGGTTTCGACCGTGGCGCGGGACACGGGCTCGTCCACCGCCCCCATCGCCACCCCGACCCAGTCGACCAGGCAGCGCTTCGCCTCGCCGATTACCCCCTCATCATATTCGCGGTCTGGCGCCGCCGCGATGAATGCCGCCATCCGATCGCCGACAATATTCGCCATCTTGTTCCCCCTGATGCTGCCATCCAAGTTTAGCCCACCCCTTGCGGGATGCGCGAAAAAACCGAACACTCCTGCCCGAATTTCCAGGGAGGATAAAATGGCAGCGACAATCGGCTATATCGGCGTCGGCGACATGGGCGGGCCCATGGTGCGCAACATGATGACGGCAGGGTTCGATGTCGTCGTCTATGACACGCAGGCCGACCGGATGGATGCGCTGGTCGCGGACGGGGCACAGCGGGGCGGCAGTGCGGCGGACGTGGCCAACCGGGCGGAAATCGTCATGGTCTGTCTGAACACGCTGGGCGCGGTGCGCAGCGTCGCCACCGAAGCGGCGACGGGATCCGCCATCAAGATCTACGTCGATATGTCGACCACCGGGCCGACCCCGGCGCAGGAACTGCGCCGCATCTTCGACGGCACCGGCATCGCCACGCTGGACGCGCCGGTCAGCGGCCATATCAGCAAGGCGGTGGACGGCACGCTGACGGTCATCGCCTCCGGCCCGCGCGACGCCTTCGATACCTGCAAGCCGGCCTTCGAGGCGATGGGCGAGAACGTGTTCTACCTGGGCGACATCCCCGGCGGCGGTCAGATGATGAAGCTGGCCAACAACTACGTGAACAACGTCCAGGCGGTCGGCACCAGCGAAGCCCTGACCATGGGGATCAAGTTCGGCCTCGACCCTTCGGTCATGCTGGATATCCTCAATGTCAGCACCGGCCGCAACAGCCAGACCCAGGGCCCGCTGGCCGAAGCGGTACGGACAGGAAAATTCCTCGGCGGCGCCAACATGAAGATCAGCCAGAAGGACATCTCGCTCGCGGTCGAGGAAGCGCAGCGCCTGGGCGCACCGACCGACATGGGGGTGGCGGCGAAAGCGGCCTATGACAACGCCATCGCCAACGGCGGTGACCGGGACCGCTCCACCGCGATCATGAAGCATGTCGCCGCGCGGGCGGGGCTGACGGTCGAGAAAGCGTGAGATCGGTATCGACAAAGGTTATCGTATTTGATAACATTTTCCATGCAATGGACGATCAGCTTTTACAGCGAGGCGGTAAAGGATGAGGCGCTGGGGTTGCCGGCGGGGATATTGGCGAACCTGCTGCATATCCTTGAAATGATCGAAACGTTCGGCCCCTCGCTCGGTCGTCCGCATACTGCACCGCTGGGCAAGGGCTTGTTTGAAATTCGTGCGAAGGGCCGGGAGGGAATTTCCCGATCGCTTTTCTGCACCCTGAAGGGTCAGGAAATTGTGATTCTGCATACGTTCATCAAGAAGACGCAGCAGATACCAAAAAAGCACATGGCCGTGGCGCGAAACCGCATGCAGGAGGTACGAAGCAATGACTGACCGACCGAGTTTCAAGTCATTCCGCGACGAAGCGCTGCGACGTCCGGATGTGGCGGCCGCCTATGACGAGGTGGCTCCCGCCTATGCAATGAAGCGCGACATGATCGCCATGCGCAAGGCAAGGGGCCTTACCCAGGAAGAGATGGCGGCCCTTCTCGGTACCAAGAAAAGCAATATTTCGAGGCTGGAGAGTGTCAATACGGACAGTTCGCCGCGCCTGACAACCATCGAAGAATATGCCCGTGTGCTGGGTTATCGCGTCAGGATAGAGTTCGAACTCGATCCGGCCAAGCCATAGATACGCCTCCGGTTTTGCGAAACACTGTGATCTTTTATCGCAATCAGCGCACCGTCTCATTCGCGAGGTCGAGCACCTGTTCGGCCATGACGGCGAGCATGCGCCAGGACGCCTCGACGTTCCGCGTCGCCTCGACATCGTCGTAATAGGTATCCAGCAGCACATGGGTGCAGCCCAGCGCTTCCAGCGCGCGCATGTCTCCCAGCACCTGCTCGACAGTGCCTTCGCCGGCGATGCGGTCACCCTCGGGCAAGGGTGAGTCGGTCAGGCGCAGACGGATACGCGGGCACAGGGCCGGCACCGGCAGGCCTTCGGCGGCAGCAATTTCGGTGAGTCGCGGAATCCCCGTATCGCGCAGCCACGAGACCTTGATGCGGATCGGGTGCCAGCCGCTGCCGTAACGGACCGCGCGGCGCATCGCCGCGTCGCTGGCCCCGCCGACCCAGATCGGCGGG
>JAQCHR010000097.1 GCA_027619655.1 Pseudomonadota bacterium | reverse complement strand
TGGTCAAGCTCAACTCGCTGGGGCCGGGCACGAAGTATGAAAGCATGAGCCTGATGGACGTCATCGCCGCCAGCAGCAAGGTCGCAGCGGACAAGGGCATCTTCAACAATTCCGCGCAGATCTGGAACCATTCCTTCTTCTGGGCCGGCATGTCGGCGGGCGCGTCCAAGCCGTCTGGCCGCCTCGCGGAGCTGATCAATTCCAGCTTTGGCTCGATGGAAGACTTCAAGAAGAAGTTCCTGGATGTTTCCGCCAACCATTTCGGCAGCGGCTATTCCTGGCTGACCCTGGATGGCGGCAAGCTGGTCCTGTCCAGCATGGGCAATGCGGAAACCCCGATCGCATCCGGCGGCAAGCCGCTGCTGAACTGCGACGTCTGGGAGCATGCCTATTACCTGGATTACCAGAACCTGCGCCCGAAATTCCTCGAAACCTTCTTCGACACGCTGGTCAACTGGGACGCCGTCGCGACCCGGCTCGCCGCGATCGAAAAGGACGGTTCGGTTGAAGTCTACTGATCAGACCCGAGCGAAATGCGGAAAGGGCGCCGGAATTTTCCCGGCGCCCTTTTTCGTTCAGATGCCTTCCAGTTCGTAGTCGTGGTCCATGACCACCAGCCGGTTCTGGAAACGCCACTGCCCGTCCTCGCGCACCAGCGTGCAGTCGTAGCGGCCGGGGGCGAGCAGCCGGCTGGTCCCGTCCTTCACCAGGAAGACGGCGAGGTAGCATTGCGCACGGCCCGTATCGCCGGTCACGTCGATGACCATGTTGGTGATGAAATGGCGCAGTAGCGCACCGCGTTCCCGGAACCCGGCGAAGCGGGTTGCGAACTCCCGCAGCCCGGCCTGGCCGCTGTATCTGCCGACCGAAGGGCTTTCCAGCGAACCGTCCCGCGCGAATCAGCCGATCACGCCTTCCACATCGCCCGCGTCCAGCGCCCACATGTAGCGTACGAACAGGTCGTTGATGGCGTTGCGGTCCTCGACCGATGGCGTCGCCATGACTGTACCTCCTCCGTTTCGAGTCAGACCTTGCCGCCGGCGGCGAGGATCTCCGCGATCAGTTCGGGATGCCAGTGGCTCTTGGCGGTGCCGCCGCCCGCGTTGATCGCCAGCAGCCAGGCCTCGTCCTCGCCGATATTCTCCGCCCCGTGCATCACGTCCGGCGGCACCGAAATCACATCCCACGGGCCCAGCTCCACTGCCTGCTCCGTTTCGCCATGCATCGTGACCCGCCAGCGGCCCGACATGGGGATGAACACCTCGGCATTGGAATGGGCATGGGCGCCGATGCCCTTGCCCGGTTCGCAGGAAATATAGACGACGGAAAAATCCTTCACCGCACCCGTTCCCTTGCCCGCCGCGGTCTTCTCCGCCGGCCGGCCGACCACCGAATAGCGATGCCGCGCAAAGCGTTCCAGCGCCATGTCGGCGGGCTGGAAGGGCGATTCCATCGTGTCCAGTTCGTTGAAGCGGATAACCTGGTTTTCCGGGTCGATATCCTTCGGCATCGTCGTCTCCTGCAATCATGTTTCAGAGCACGATGACACGCGTGGTTCGATTGCGCTACTGTTGCGCGCAACGGCTAACAAAATCACAGGAGGGAATTCGAGATGGAACTTCACAGGGCAAATTCACGCCAGACCAAGCAGGCCTCGGCGGATAATTTCACCGGCGTCGTGCTGCAGGACCCGGTCATCGTCGGCAAGGCGCCGTCGCGCATGCGGGCGACCAATGTCTCCTTCACCCCTGGCGCGCGCACCGCATGGCATTCTCACCCGGTCGGGCAGACACTGTATGTCGTTTCCGGCGTCGGGCGGGTGCAACTCGAAGGCGAGCAGGTGCAGGAACTGCATCCTGGTGACACCGCAGTGATTCCGCCGAACACGCGGCACTGGCACGGTTCGGCCGGCGACCGGCTGTTCACCCATCTGGCGATGTCCGAGATCGACGACCAGGGCAACGGCACCCAGTGGTTCGAACACGTCTCCGACGCGGATTACAGCGCCACACCGGCGCCGGTAAAATAACACATGAAATGCCGGGCGGGGTTACGGCCCTGCCCGGTTGCCATTCCGGGGGGAATGAAAATGGGATTACAGGTAAACCGTCTCTCGGAGGTGCTCGGCGCGGAGGTGATCGGCGCCGACCTGTCGCGGCAGGATGACGACGACCAGGCCGCCGCCCTGCACCGGGCGCTGCTGGACAACGGCATCATCGTGATCCGCAACCAGCATATCGCGCCGGACGACCAGATCGCCTTCTCGCGGCGCTTCGGCAAACTGTCGGTGCATGTACTGACCGATTTCCAGCTGCCGGGCTACCCGGAAATCACCTGCATCTCCAACAAGCGCGAAAACGGCAAGGCCGTCGGCATCGCCGATGCGGGGCGGCACTGGCATTCCGACCAGGCCTATGAACGCATCCCGGCCATGGGCTCATTGCTGCACGCGCAGGAAATCCCGCCCGAAGGCGGCGATACCCTGTTCTGCAACATGTATGCGGTGCTGGAAGCCATGCCGGAATCGCTGCGCGCCCGGATCGAGGGGAAATACGCGATCTTCAACTACCAGCGCGAATACAACCGCTTCAAATCCGGCAACGCGGACCGCAAGGCGCTGACGCCGGAACAGATCGCCCGCACCACCGGCGCCACCCACCCGATCATCCGCACCCATCCCGAAACCGGGCGCAAGGCGCTGTATGTGTCCGAAGGCCATACCGAAACGATCAAGGACATGGACCCCGAGGAAGCGGAAGACCTGCTGCAGGAACTGTTCGCCTTCAGCAAGCGGCCGGAATTCATCTACCGCCATGTCTGGCAGCCGCATGACCTGATCTTCTGGGACAATCGCTGCACCATGCACAACGCGGTGCCCTACAACCCGGAATACACCCGCCACATGTACCGCACCACGATCATCGGCGACGTGCCGGTTTAAGCACCAAACACCGCGCCGTTTCCTGTCCCGCCATGCCGGGAGTGTCGGCATTCTTTACACGTGCTTTTCATCCGGTAAACCCGGTTACACGATTGGAAAAAAATGGTTTTCCCGTTGCGCCGCCGGATGCGCTCCGCGAAGTGTCGGTATTTTTTACACTTCGCGTCCCGCTGCGCCCGTCCGGACAGTCGCGGATCGCCGGAAAATTGAGGTTTTGTGACAATGGCACCGATATTGCGTGCAATCGGGGCAGGGGCGTTGTTACAGGAAACAGATGATGAAACTTTTATCTTTTCGGGACCTGATGGTCGCGGCCTGCATGGCCGGTGGCGTGGTCCTCGCATCCGGTACGGCAAATGCCATAACGACATCGACCTTTGAAGGCACGGTCGTCGGCAGCGCTTTCAACGGAACGGTCGGCACCGGCAGTTTTACCTACGACGAATCGCTGCTCACCAATTCGGGCAGTGAAACGCTGACGCCGATTGACGGGCTGACCGTTGAATTCACGATTTTCGGCCAGACATTCACGGAATCGAACGACATCGATTTCAGCGACTTTCCGCATCTCACCTTTATTGACGGTGTCGTCGAAGGCCTTAATTTCGTTATCGATGAAATCGACGGCGATACCCTGACCGATATCGACGAACCCGGCGTGTTCAATATCGGCATGCTGTTCCTCGAAGACGGTGCGGGCACCGGTTTCGATTTCGTGGCCGAGGTCACGGTAAACGATGGAATCGGCGTGCCCGAACCGGGCGCGCTGGCGCTGATGGGGATCGGTCTGGTGGGGCTCGGCCTGGCCCGGCGACGCCGGTCCTGAATTCTCGCGGGGAAGCGGAATTGCCGGGCGTTTGTCCGGTTACATCGCCTTCCCCGCCGTCCAGCCGCCATCGACCATCAGCGTCGTGCCGGTGCAGAAGCTGGCATCGTCGGAGGCCAGGAACAGGATCGCCCTGGCGATTTCATGCGGTTCGCCCCAACGGTGCAGCGCGTGGATGCTCCGGATCTTCTCGGCATAATCGGCGTCCTGGAAATAGCGTTCGGTCATCGGCGTGCGGGTGACGCCGGGGCCGACCGCGTTGACGCGGATACCCTTCGCGCCCAGTTCCATCGCCATTTCCTTGGTCAGCCCGACCACGGCATGCTTGGACGCGGTGTAGGCCGCGCGGTTCGGCGCCGCCGTGACCCCCAGCGTCGAGGCAAGGTTGACGATCGCGCCCTTGCGCCCGGCCGCCACCAGGTTGCGGGCAAAGGCCTGGCAGGACAGGAACACCCCGGTCAGGTTCACGCCGATCACCCGGTTCCATTCCTCGAAGGACAGTTCCAGCACCGGCACGATCTCGCGCACCCCCGCATTGGCGACCAGCACGTCCAGCCCGCCGAACAGCGCATCCGCTTTGGCGATGAAACCATTGACCGAATCCGGATTGGTCACGTTCACCGCGAAGCCCTGCGCCGTCCCGCCCTCGCCGGTCACTTCCGCCGCGACCCGTTCCGCCATGGCGATATCCAGGTCGCCGGCGGCCACCTTTGCGCCCTCGCGCGCGAAATGCAGGCAGACATCCCGCCCGATTCCGCCCCCTGCCCCCGTGACGACAACTGTCCTGCCCTGAAACCGCATGCTGCGTTCCTCCCCCGTGTGTTCGAAAGCCACACGGTAGCGGAGCGGGGGCGCGAACGCGATAGCGGGCCGCTTTCCGCCGTCGTTCCGGATCAAGGGAATGTTAACGCGAATGGGCAAGACTGTTCCTTTTTCAAAGCGACGATGGCTCCGCATCCCAGTGTTCCGGTATGCGGCGGGTTCATCATGAAGGCCCCGAAATGTCGAATGGAATTCAGTCAGCACCATCAGGTGCCGCCGCCGTGCCGGCGGCGTACAGCGCGCAACCCCTGCAGTCGCAGCTGTCGGAGGGGATTGAGGCGCTGTCGGAAGGGTTGGCCATTTACGGCGCCGACGAACGGATGGTGTTCTGCAACAGGGCCTATCGTGACTCGCTTCCCCGTCTCGCGGCGCTGGGCATCCTGCGGCCCGGGGTAAGCTTTTGCGAAATCCTGCGCGCCGGCATTACCCATGATTTCGTGCCGCCCGCCTATCGCAACGAGGATGATTTTTTTGAAAAAAGGCTGCACCGGTTCCGCAATCCGGTGGGCAGGTATGAATACGCGAGCACGGACGGCAAGTGGTTTCGCTGCGAGGAGCGGCGGACATCGAATGGCGGGACAGTCTCCATTCGCGCCGAAATCACGGCTCGCAAACGGGTTGAGTTGTCACTGGAGGCAAGCGAGGAGAGTTTCCGCAACCTGACCGAAGATTCGTTGCAGGGCGTCAGCATCATCTCGCCGGCGCGCAAGCCGCTAAATGTCAACCGGGCCTATGCCGAGATATTCGGCTATGAATCGGCGGAGGCGGTTCTGGCGCTTGAAAGCACGGCGATCCTGGTGGCGCCGCATGACCGCGAGCGGCTGGCGGTTTACCGGCAGGAACGGCTGCAGGGTAACGATGTCCCCACGCATTATGAATATGAAGGCGTCCGCAAGGACGGCGAAATCGTGCATCTGCAGGCGATTTCCCGATCGACGAACTGGCAGGGTGAAAAAGCGGTTCAGGTGACGCTGCTGGATATTACCGAACGCAGGAAAGCCAAGGCCCGGCAGCGCGAACTTGAGGAATCCCTGCGTCAGGCGCAGAAGATGGAAATGGTCGGCCAGCTGACCGGCGGCATCGCGCATGACTTCAACAATCTGCTGGGAATCATTGTCGGGAATCTCGACTTCCTGGAAGAGGAGCTCCGGGACAGGCCCGACCTTCCCGCCCTGCTGGCGCCCGCGATGCAGGCCGCCCTTGGCGGCGCGTCGCTGAACCGGCAGCTGCTGTCCTTTGCCCGCCAGCAGCCCCTGTCACCCGGCCCGGTAGACCTGAACGACAATATCGCCGCGATGCTGGGCATGCTGCGCCGGACTCTCGGCAATGCGACGGAAATCCGGATCGAACCGGCGGACGGGCTTTGGCCGACGAATGTGGACAAGCATTATCTGGAAAGTGCGCTGCTCAACCTGGCGATCAATGCGCGGGATGCCATGCCGGATGGCGGGCGGCTGACTCTGACCACGGCCAACCTGTGCCGCGATGCAAACGATCCGGCGGCGAATCCGGACCTGACCCCCGGGGACTATGTGCTGCTGGCGGTATCCGATACCGGTGCGGGCATGGCGGAAGAAACCGGTGACCGCGCCTTCGAGCCATTTTTCACGACCAAGGATGTCGGCCAGGGCAGCGGGCTCGGCCTGTCCATGGTGTTCGGCTTCGTCAAGCAGTCCGGCGGCCATGTGACCATCCGCAGCGCGGTCGGGCAGGGTACGACCGTGACCCTGTACCTGCCGCGCGGCATTCATCAATCTTCAAGATCTGACGGTTACAATCATGTCGTCGCGGCCCGGCCGGAAACTGCCGGAAACCGACAATAAACCCTGTGGAGTGCGATCCCATGCCGATGGACCAGACGGCCAGACAGAAACGCTTTCTTATGGAGGTGGAGCAGGGCGTTCGCGACACCAACCAGGATGTTATTCACCAGCGGATCCCGCCGGTGACGGCGGCAAACTTCCTGCCCTTTGCAAATTCTGTCGCCCGGCTGCGCGCCCGCTACCTGGAGGCGGCCTTCAGGTTCACCGCCAAGCACAGCGACGACCCCATCAATGACGATGAAGTGGCGGAACTCCGTCGGCACCGTGAACTTTACGAGGAGGCTCGCGACGCCTTCGAGGCCTTGCGCCACGCCATCGACCGCGGCTATGTCGATATCGGCGACGAATAGCGGCGGATAGTTTAGAGGAAGCTGCCGGGGCCGCCGGTCCTGCTTTGACACGACGGCCCTGTCCGACCTTTCCATTGTCCGGAAGCGCCTATGTTCGCCGACCTGTCCCTTGCCCAGCTGCTGATGGTCGCCGCCGCGGCCTTCGGCGCGCAGATTGTCGGCGGGATCGCCGGTTACGGTACAGGGCTGCTGATGCCGCTGATCCTCGTCCCGCTGATCGGGGCGGAGGCGGTGGTGCCGGTGGTTTCCCTCGCGGCTCTGATCAGCAACCCGGCCCGCGCGATCACGTTCCGGAAGGATATCGACCGGCGCAAGGCGGTTATCGTCGTCCTCTGCGCCCTGCCGGCGACGGCGGTGGGCGCCTACTGGTTCACCCTGCTGACCGGTCGTGGCGCATTGATCCTGATCGGCTGCCTGTTGATCGTCATGGTGCCGCTGCGCCACCTGCTGCGGCGCCTGCGGGTGCGGCTGGCCGGTGCGGGATTTGCCGGCGCGTCGTTCGGTTTCGGTTTCCTGATGGGCGCGACCCCGGGCACTGGTGTGGTCTTGCTGTCGATCCTGATGGCGGCCGGGCTGGCCGGCAACCAGGTGATCGCCACCGACGCCGCCATTTCCGCCCTGCTGGGCGTGGTTCGCACCGGCATCTATGCCGGTTTCGGCGCACTGCCGTGGAACATGGTGTTCCTGGCGGTGCTGATCGGCGCCATGGCGACGCCAGGCACCCTGGCCGCACGCTGGATCAGCCGCCGCTTCACCGCGGAATTCCACAACGGCATCTTCGACGTCGCCATCGTTGCCGGCGGCGTTGTGTTGCTGTGGCAGGCGGTCAACGACTGACGTCCGCCGTTGCAGCATCGCGCCATGGCGGGGCGGGACGACCACCGAACCATGGCGCCTTGCTGGAATTCAGGCTTTGCTGCGGCGCCGGCCGCGCGTTGCGCCAAGGCCGAAGATGCCGGCAAGCAACAGGCCCAGCGCGCCGGGTTCCGGCACCTGCTGCTGGATGCCGACGCCGGAAACAAAGATGGTGTCATTGGCGCAGATCGCGTTACCGAACATCATTTCCCACTCGGAGCCGAACAACTCGGCGACGCCCGTCAGCGTGACGTCGATCTGGAACAATGCCGCCAGCCCGTTCGGGTCTGTCACCGGGTTTGCGATCGTGCTTGCAATCTGGTTAATGGCCAGGGAAATGCCGCTCCCGGACACGCCGTCGAGTCTTTGCCCCTGGTTGAGATAGGTGTTCACGCTGGACGCCTGCAACGGGTCGCCGCAATCGGCATCGTTGGTGCATACCTTGGCAACACCGCCATAGGCGATTCCTGAAACCGCGCCGAATATCTCCTGCGATGTCGACCAGTCGGTCACGGAATAGAAGCCGGCGGTCAGCGTATTCGTGTCGCCGCGCGCGCCGGTGCTGCCCAGGGCGCCGGTGGAAATGGCGCCACCCTGATGGTCGGTCAGGATCAGGCCGTGGTTGAAACCGGTCTCGCCCGTGAGCTTGAACGATATGTCCGCGGTCCGGGTTGCAAAAGACCCGTGATCCTTCAGCCCGTAATTGGTGAAGATACTGAGGTTGACGGTGCCGCCATTGGCCGCGCTTGAGGAGACATTGATGCCGAACAGCTCGAACTCGCTGGAGCCGACCCGGTCAACCCAATGGGCGCCATACGGATTAAGCCCGGCATACATATGGTCGAGCGTACCATCGGCGATATAATCCGCTTGGGCTGTACCCAATACAGCAGCCAAACCGGTTAGCGAAAGCCCGACCACACCAGCGGTTCTCCGCGCCAGCCTCACCCACGATAACGACATTTCGAATACACTCCCGGCTTGGGCCGAAAAGCCCCGTTAAACAATAATTGACTAAAAAGCATAACAACGACCCGGCTTCGTCACCCATTCAGGGGAGAAGCAAAAAGAGAGTGTTTATCGGGAACGCAGCACGCCGCCGGAGTCCGGTCTTGTTTTTTGCTGGCGCTTCATTCACCGCTTAGATGCTTGGCCCAATTCATGTTACGGTTGTTGCAGGGCTGCATGGAAAAAATCGGGTACCTGTAGCGCTTTGCGAGAAGGAGCAACCGCCATGACCGCGACCCGCAAAAAATCCGGCCGCTGCCTCTGCGGGGCCGTTCATTTTTCGGTCGAGGACGCGCCGCAGAGCATCGGCGTGTGCCATTGCGCGATGTGCCGGCGCTGGTCCAGCGGGCCGTTCTTTGCGTTGCACTGCAAGGGGGCCGTGACCTTCGACGGGGAGCAGTATGTCGAGCGTTACAAATCCTCCGAATGGGCCGAGCGCGGGTTCTGCCGGGTCTGCGGGACCAACCTGTTCTATCGCATCGTCGACAGCGGCGAATATATCGTCAGCGTCGGGGCGCTGGACGACCAGGACGGGTTCGTACTGGACAGCGAGATCTTCGTCGATGAGCAACCGCCCTTCTATGCCTTCGCCAACGAGACGACGAAGATGACCGGGGCGGAGGTCTTCGCGATGTTTGCGCCGGCGGGTGACGGGGACGGCGGTGGTGATCCGGCATAGGGCGCCTCCAGGGAAGGTTGCAATTTTTCTCGAATTATGCTATTATTCCTTTCGCGGAACTGGGCGCGCGGGTCCGGCATTCCGATGTTACGGCATGTTGAGCGGGGACCGTTTTTTTTGCCAATGCGACGCGTATGCGGGGCAATGTCGATAAAAGCCGACAAATGCCAATCAAAGAAGATATTTCCAGGCCCCCTCACCCTGCCCTCTCCCCCAAGGGGAGCGAGGGTTCTGAATATGGAGGCGGCGAGGTCAATGGATGCCAACAAATGCCAACCGTTGCCGGGCAGATTCAAAAAAGACCCTCTCCCTGGCAGGGTGAGGGTGGAAACGTGACGTGGATGTGTCGCCGCCACGGCGAAGCCGACAAAAGCCAAGTAGCGTAATTCCGTTGGTCACTCTCCGGAGGCTAGAGTTGGGTTGCAGATATCCACCTATG
>JAQCHR010000096.1 GCA_027619655.1 Pseudomonadota bacterium | reverse complement strand
ACAAAAGGGCAAGCATGGGGCTGTTTCTTCTTTTCGCGTTTATCGCGACGCCGATCATCGAAATCGCGCTGTTTATCCAGGCCGGCGAACATTTCGGGCTATGGCCGACGCTCGGCGTCGTCGTCGCGACGGCGATTGCCGGCACCTGGCTGCTGCGCTGGCAGGGGCTGGCGACCTGGACACGGGCAACGCAAAGTTTGCAGAACAACCAGTTTCCCATCGAGGAAGTCTTTACCGGACTGTGCCTGGTGCTGGCTGGCGCGCTGTTGCTGACGCCGGGATTCATGACCGATTTCATCGGTTTCGCGCTATTCCTGCCGCCGGTGCGGCGGGTGCTCGCCGGGATGCTGCGCCACAGGCTGCAGCGGGGACAGGGGCCTTCTGTCTGGATCAATGGCGAAGCCATGGATTTTTCGCACCGCAGGCCCAATCCGCCACACAATGTCGTGGACGGGGAGTTCCAGGAGGTCGATCCCGAAGCGTCGCGCCTTCCGCCCCGCGAGGATGACGATGCACCGCGCAATCCGGACAGCCCCTGGGCAGGTAAATCGTGATTCTCATTCGCCACGGACAGTCGGAATTCAACGTCGTTTACGGCGTAACGCGGCAGGACCCGGGGATCATTGATCCGGGCCTGACCGAGCTGGGCCGCCAGCAGGTTGCGGCGACGGCGAGGACACTGGCCGGGCGCGGCGCGCATACCCTGGTGGCCAGCCCGTACCGGCGCGCCATCCAGACGGCGCTGATCGTTGGCGAAGCCCTGAACCTTTCCGTCACGATCGATCCGTTGATCGGCGAACGCGCCGCCTTTACCTGCGATATCGGCACGCCGGTATCGGAACTGGCGGCGCTCTGGCCGGAGCTGGATTTCACCCATCTACCGGAAATGTGGTGGCCGGATATCGAGGAAAGCGAGGAATCGCTGGACCTGCGTGGCCGTTCATTCCGCGACCGCATGCGCGACCATCACGCATGGGACGGGGTCGTCATCGTGACCCATTGGGGCTTTATCCGGACCCTGACGGGGCACAAGGTCGGCAACGGCACCGCTGTCAGGTTCGATCCCCATAGCGGTCATCCCGGGGGCGGCACGGTTGAATCGATACCCGATGTATGATAGCTCCGCATCGCGCTGAAACGCACAACAACATCAGGAAAAAACGCATGGCCGATACAGCCACAGACGCGCCAGCGGCTGCGCCGTCGATTTCAATCGGAATAGCGCAGCAATACGTCAAGGATCTGTCCTTCGAAAGTCCGGCAACGCCGCAGATCTTTATGGAACAGGCCAAGCAGCCGGATATCAGCGTGAATTTCAACGTTGAAGCCAATAATATCCGCGAGGATATTTTTGAGGTGACCCTGAATGTCGAAGTCAAATCGACAATCGAGGACAAGCCGGTTTTCATTGCCGAGCTGGCCTATGCGGGGCTTTGCCAGATAAAAAGCACATCGCCCGAAACCACCCAGCAGGCGCTGATGATCGAAGTGCCGCGGCAGCTTTTCCCGTTCGCACGCGCCATCATCGCCAATACGGTCCGCGATGGCGGGTTCCCGCCGTTGATGCTGAACCCCATCGATTTCAATCAGATCTACCGCAATCACCAGCAGAACGCAGCCGCAGCCGCCGATAAGGCCTGATCAGGACTTCCAGACCGGGTCCTGGATTTTTTCGAGCAGGGTATCATGCGCCGCCCGTTCCGCCGGGCTCGCCGCATGCGGACGTGGCGCGCGGACCGGTTTGTTGCGGCGTTCCGATACCGCCGCGACGGTATTCGCCCGCATTGAAAGATCCAGTCCCGGTTCCCGGACGCCGATCAGATCCACATAGACCGCAGCCAGCAGGTCGGAATCGAGCAGTGCGCCGTGCAGCGTGCGGGATGTGTTATCGACTCCGAAACGACGGCACAGATCGTCAAGGCTGGCGCCGGCGCCCGGAAAACGCCGCCGCGCAATCTGCACTGTATCGATGGTGCGGGACATCGGTATCGGCGCAAATCCGAGCCGGTCCAGTTCCGCATTGATGAACTTGATGTCGAACCCGGCATTGTGAATGACCAGCTTGTCATCGCCGATGAACGCCAGAAATTCATCCACAATCCCCGCGAATGTGGGATGGTCACTCAGGAATGCTTCCGACAGCCCGTGGATCCGGAATGATTCCGCGGGGATATCCCGTTCGGGATTGACGTATTGGTGATACCTTTCCCCCGTCGGCATATGATCCATCAGCTCGATACAGCCGATTTCAACAATCCGGTCGCCCGAAGCGGGGTCGAGGCCGGTCGTCTCAGTATCGAGGACGACTTCGCGCATGGTAACGGGCGGCTTTCCATCGGGGTTGCGGGGCGGGCGGCCATTGTCGTGGCGGGCGGCAGGCCAGCAGTCTGACGGCCCGTTGCAAGGCGCGCAAGGTTACATAACGTCCCAGCCCGGTTTCGGCGACAAATTCGGCACGGCGCCGCTTCTCGCCATTGGGCATTTGCAGTTTGCGGATATTGCCCAGGCGTTCCAGCGTCATGCCCGGGCGGCGCATCACCCGGGCCTGCTGGATCATCGCCGGGGCGGAGACCAGAATCACCGAGTCGCACCGGTCCGCACCGCCGGTTTCATACAGCAGTGGCACGTCCAGCACGACCATCCGGGCCCCGCGCAGCGCCGACCGGCGCAGGAAGCGGTCCCGGTCACGGCCGACCAGCGGATGCAGGATACGTTCCAGCCGTCGTAGCGCCTCGGGATTGCCGAAAACGCGCTGGCCCAGCGCCGCGCGGTCGATGGCGCCGTCCTTCACGACGCCGGGAAAAGCGGCATCGACCGGTACGACCGCATCGCCGCCACGGGCCATCAACCTGTGGACAATCGCGTCGGCATCGCTGATCGGACATCCCATGCGGCGCAGCATGTTCGTCGCGGTCGATTTGCCCATCCCGATGGACCCGGTCAGGCCGATGACGATCATCCTTTCCCCAGTACGAAATTGCGCAGTTCCTCGGTGACTTCGGTCTTCACGCCGAACCACGCCTCAAACCCCGGGCGTGCCTGGTGCAGCAGCATGCCCAGCCCGTCGACCACCTCGTTGCCGCGCGCCCGCGCCGCTGCCAGCAATCCGGTTTCCAGCGGGACATAGACGATATCGTTGACCACGGCATCGGCCGGCAGGGCGTCGAGATCGATGTCCAGGGGCGGCTGGCCGGTCATGCCGAGCGACGTGGTGTTGACGAGCATCGTCGCATCCGCCAACAGATCGGCGCGCCTGGACCAGTCCGCCACGGCCAGCGGACGGCCGAGATCCCGGGCGAGTGCCTCCGCGCGTTCCCGCGTGCGGTTCAGGACGCGGATTTCCGTAACGCCGGAATCGATCAACGCAACACAGACGGCGCGGGCCGCCCCGCCCGCACCCAGCACGACCGCTACGCCGCCGGATTGCCAGCGGCTGTTCTGCCTAATGTTTTCGACAAATCCGAACGCGTCGGTATTGCTGCCATGCATTTTGCCGTCGTCGCCGAAGATGATGGTGTTCACCGCACCGATGCGCCGTGCGTTGTCATCGATGGTATCGCAGGCGGCAAAGGCCGCCAGCTTGTGCGGCAATGTGACGTTGAGGCCCCGGAAACCAGCGGCAGCCAGGCCCGCCAGCGCCGTCTTGATATTTTCCGGCGCAATCGCCAGGGGCACATAGGCGCCGTCGATCCGGTGCCGGTCGAGCCAGAAGCCATGCAGTTGGGGGGAGCGGGAATGGCTAATCGGCCAACCGATCACGCCCGCCAGTTTCGCCTTGCCTGTCAGGATCATTTTTTTACAACGCCATGGTTGGAGAGAAATTCAAGGACGGCCAGAAGCGGCAGGCCCAGAATAGTGAAAAAGTCACCTTCGATCCGGGCGAAAAGCTGCGCGCCGAGACCCTCAAGCTGGTAGGCGCCGACCGAGCGGCAGACATCATCGCCGACCGCATCGACATAGGCATCCAGAAAGGCGTCGCTGAAAGGGCGCATCGTCATGCGGGCGCTTTCCAGGTGCCGCCACAGGCATTCGCCATCCCGTACCACGCAAACGGCGGCGAAGAGTTCATGCATCCGGCCACGCAGGGCCTGCAGGTGGGCGCGGGCATGATCCCGGTCGACCGGTTTGTCGAACCAGATGCCGCCGCATTGCAGCATCTGGTCGGCGCCGATAACGAGCCGCCCCGGATAGCGGGCGGAGATATGCAATGCCTTTTGCTCCGCGAGGCAGTGCGCGACGTCCGCGACGGAATGCCCGGCCCGGCGCATCGATTCCTTGACGGCGTCTTCGTCGATATCGGCGGGTTCCTGTTCGATGCGGACGCCGGCATTGGTCAGAACCGCGGCACGCGAACGGCTGGCCGAGGCAAGAATGACCGGCAGGCCCGTATCAAGCGCGCTGCGCGTCATTGCGTCGGTCGGCAAGCAGTTGCATGATCGCGGCGGCTGATTCCTCGATGGACCGGCGGGTCACATCGATGACCGGCCAGTTGTTGTCGGTACAGAACCGGCGGGCCATGGTGACTTCCTGCCGCACGACTTCAGGGTCGATATAATCGGTTTCATGGTTTTCAGCGAGCAGGTGCAGACGGTTGCGGCGTATCTGGACGAGGCTTTCCACCTCCTTGGTCAGCCCGACGACCAGCGGGCCCTTTTTCCTGTCCAGTGCGAAGAGTTCCGCCGGCAGGGGGACATCGGGAACAATCGGGATATTGGCCGCATTGATGCCGCGATTGGCGAGGTACATGCAGGTCGGGGTCTTCGAACTGCGGGACACACCGACCAGGATAACATCGGCGCCATCCATATCCCATGTCATCTGGCCATCATCATGGTTCAGGGCGAATGTCATGGCATCGATACGGTGGAAATATTCCGCGTCGAGTTCATGCTGGCGGCCGGGCAGGCCCCGGCTGGGCAGACCCAGATAATTGGTTAACGCCGCCAGGACGGGGTCCAGCACCGGAATACAGGGAACCTGCAGGCGCCAGCAGCCGTCATGCAGCGTGCGGCGTAGGGATTCATTCACGATGGTGCACATGACGACACCGGGATTGTCGGCGATACTCTTCAGCACTTTTTCGAGCTGGACTGTCGTTCGAATGAGCGTCCAGTTATGTTCTTCGGCCTCAACGCCTTCGAACTGGGCGAAACAGGCGCGCGCAACGCTGTGAATCGTTTCGCCGGTCGCGTCGGAAACGAGGTGTAGATGCACACGAATAACCGTTACTCCCTGTCAGTGAGCTGTTTGGGGATAAAACCCGGACTTGTCGATTTACCAAAGTTTAGGCAGGCAGGCCCGAAAACGATACATACCGATATCCCCTGCGTATAACCGACCATTGCCGGTTTTCGTTAACGGGACAAAGCGGTCGCTTACCGGGTTTTTACATCTTATACACATGGATGAATCGCCACGAAACACCCGGTTTTGAGACTTTCATACACAGGATTTGTCGATGCAAGGAAGAAGCGGTGTGTAACTCCGGGATAGAATTTAATCCCCGGGGCTCACCTCACAACCTCCACTACATCTTTTTCCAAATGAAAAAAATTAATATAGTGAAGCAGGGTATAACCTCGATCAAATCGTAACCGGAACATTGAACGAATGAGTGACAAAAAGCTGCTGCGGGTCCTTGCCGGAGAAACAATGCCGCATCCCCCGATCTGGCTGATGCGGCAGGCCGGTCGGTATCTGCCGGAATACCGCAAGGTCCGGGCGGAGGCAGGCTCTTTTCTGGACCTGTGTTATAATCCGAAGCTTGCGGTGGAAGTAACACTGCAACCGATCCGGCGGTTCGGGTTTGATGCCGCTATTCTGTTTTCAGATATCCTGGTGGTGCCGCACGGGTTGGGACAGGATGTCTGGTTCGTCGAAAATGAAGGGCCGAAGCTGGCGCCTATTCGGGATGTTGCAGGTTTGAAGGCTTTGGGTCTGTCCGGAATGACGGCACGGCTGGTGCCGGTATATCAGGCGGTAAGCGACCTGGCTGCAGCGCTGCCCCGGGAGGTGACCCTGATCGGGTTTTCCGGTGCGCCCTGGACGGTTGCGACCTATATGGTGGAGGGTGGCAGCAGCCGGGATTTTGCGCAGATAAAAGGCTGGGGTTTCGCCGATCCGGCAGGATTTGGGTCTTTGACAGATCTGCTGACCGAGGCGATCGCGCAGCATCTGTGCGCCCAGATCGAAGCCGGCGCACAGGTTGTCCAGTTGTTTGACAGTTGGGCGGGCGTTCTTCCTGATACGGCATTCCGGCGGTGGATCATCGAGCCGACTCGCAAGGTGGTCGCACTGGTGCGTAAGCGTTATCCCGATATACCCATAATCGGGTTTCCGCGGGGTGCCGGGCTGTACTATCCGGAATATGCGGCTGAAACAGGTGTGACGGCGGTGAGTCTGGATACGACCGTACCGACAGGGTGGGCAGCGGGTTCATTGCAGGGGATGCTCCCGGTGCAAGGTAATCTTGACCCGATGCTGCTGCTGCAGGGCGGACAGGCGATGGTCGATGGGGTTGCCCATATCTTGAAAGATTTGGGGAGTGGCCCGTTCGTGTTTAACCTGGGGCACGGGATAATCAAGGAGACGCCGCCAGAACATGTAGAGCATCTGGTGCGGATGGTTCGCGGGGACATCGAAGAATGAACGGTAAAACGGCTGTCGTGTTGTTCAATCTGGGCGGGCCGGACAGCCTGGATGCCGTGAAACCGTTTCTGTTCAACCTGTTCAATGATCCTGCGATCATCAAGATGTCGCAGCCGATGCGCTGGCTGCTGGCGAAGGTCATTTCGAACCGCCGCGCGCCAGTGGCACAGGAAATCTATCGGCAGATAGGTGGTTCCTCGCCATTGCTGGCGAATACGAAAGAGCAGGCCCTTGGGCTTGAGCGGATGTTGAATAATGCGGGTGGGGCGGAAAATTTCAAATGTTTCATCGCGATGCGGTACTGGCATCCGATGGCTGACGAAACCGTTGCGTCAGTGAAGGAATATGGTCCCGATCGGATTGTCCTGCTTCCCTTGTACCCGCAGTATTCGGGAACAACGACCGGGTCGTCACTAGGCGAATGGCATCGGGCTGCGGCAAGGGGCGGACTGGCGGCTGAAACGCGGACGGTTTGCTGTTATCCGCGGGATTCAGGTTTCGTAAAGTCTGTTGCGGCGCTCGTGACAAAAGCCGTTGCGGAGACGGGGTTCACAGGCAAGGTCCCCCGGGTGCTGTTTTCGGCGCATGGATTGCCGAAAGAGTTTGTCGAAGCGGGGGATCCGTACCAGTGGCAGGTGGAACAGTCGGTAAAGAGCGTCGTTGCTGAAATCGGTGCCGATAGTCTGGACTGGCAAATCTGTTTTCAAAGCCGGGTCGGCCGGCTGGAATGGTTGCGTCCGTATACGGAAGATGCGCTGCTGCAGGCCGGCAAGGAAAAGGTTCCGGTCGTGATGGTACCGATCGCCTTCACCTCGGAGCATTCGGAAACGCTGGTCGAACTCGATATTGAATATAGGGAACTGGCGGAGAAATGCGGTGTTCCGGGTTATTTCCGGGTCAATACGGTTTGCGCGGATTCGATCTTTATCAATGGTCTGGGAGAACTGGTCGGGCGCGCGCTCAAGGGGCCGGGCTGTCTGGTTAGTGGCAAGGGCGGCAGGATCTGTCCGGATAACTTTGGTGTCTGTGCCTTCGCTGATCAGGTATAGGGGGAACCGGTGGCGGCGTATTTCGAATGGATCAAGGCGCTTCACATCATCGCGGTGATCGCCTGGATGGCGGGGTTGCTGTATTTGCCGCGGCTGTTCGTTTACCACTGCAGTGCCGCGGCCAGGTCGGAGAAATCCGAAACCTTCAAGGTTATGGAACGTCGGTTGCTGCGCGCCATTATGAACCCGGCCATGATCGTGGTTTGGATCACCGGGCCTGCCATGGCGTGGATCGCCGACTACTGGTACGAGCCATGGTTCCTGGCCAAACTGGTTTTTGTCGTGATGACGACGGGTGTCCATCATGCGTTCGGGCGCTGGCGCAAGAATTTTGAGGCGGACCGGAATTCCCGAAGCGAACGGTTCTACCGAATTGCCAATGAAGTACCGACTGTCGCAATGATCGTAATTGTCATTCTGGTTGTTGTTAAACCCTTTTAGCGCAGATTCACTATTTGAAATGAATTGTTTATAAAGTAGTGCTTGTAATGCGGGGTATGAGACCGTATTTAACGGGCAGGATAATGGTCCCGCACGGGGCATTGTTTGTGCCGGCGGTGCACTGGCGGTAAGTTCTCAGCACATTAATCCGTACACTTCAGAAGACAGCTCGAATTAGAGTGGTCTGGACGCGTTTCAAGCGCTTGTGGCGGTTTTCCACCCGATTCCCCCTTCATCTGTGATGGCGATATGCAACTCCAGGAACTGAAAGAAAAAACTCCGGCAGCGCTTCTCGCGTTTGCCGAGGAACTCGAAATCGAGAATGCGAGTGTTTTGCGCAAGCAGGACATGATGTTCGCGATCCTCAAGCAACTGGCGACAAACGATGTCGCAATCTTCGGGGACGGGGTGATAGAAGTTCTGTCCGACGGGTTCGGATTTCTGCGGTCGCCGGAGTCGAATTACCTGCCCGGACCGGACGACATCTATGTCAGTCCGAACCAGATCCGGCGGCACGGTTTGCGAACCGGCGATACGGTTGATGGCCAGATCCGTGCGCCGAAGGATGGCGAGCGGTATTTCGCCCTGCTGACGGTCAACAAGATCAATTTCGACGACCCCGATACGGTGCGGCACCGTATCAATTTTGACAATCTGACGCCCTTGTATCCCGATGAACGGCTGAAACTCGAGCGCGACGATCCGGAAAACAAGGACATGTCGGCGCGGGTTATCGAGTTGATCGCGCCGCTTGGCAAGGGGCAGCGCGCGCTGATCGTGGCGCAGCCGCGGACCGGCAAGACCGTGATGCTGCAGAGTATCGCGGATGCGATTACGACGAATAACAAGGAAGTCTATCTGATTGTCCTGCTGATCGACGAGCGACCGGAAGAAGTTACGGATATGCAACGGTCGGTGCGAGGCGAGGTCGTGAGCTCGACCTTCGACGAACCAGCGCAGCGCCATGTCCAGGTTGC
This sequence comes from Pseudomonadota bacterium, assembly GCA_027619655.1. GTDB lineage: Bacteria > Pseudomonadota > Alphaproteobacteria > UBA8366 > MarineAlpha4-Bin1. The sequence continues at coordinate 653 of JAQCHR010000096.1, read as the reverse complement.
CGAAATGGTGATTCAGAAGGCGAAGCGCCTTGTTGAACACAAGCGCGACGTTGTCATTCTGCTTGATTCCATTACGCGCTTGGCGCGGGCATACAATACCGTCGTGCCGAGTTCGGGCAAGGTGCTGACCGGCGGCGTGGATGCCAATGCCCTGCAGCGCCCCAAGCGTTTCTTCGGCGCGGCCCGGAATATCGAGGAGGGCGGGTCGCTGACCATCATCGCCACGGCGCTGATCGATACCGGCAGCCGGATGGACGAGGTTATTTTCGAGGAATTCAAGGGGACCGGTAACTCGGAAATCGTCCTTGACCGGAAACTGTCCGACAAGCGGGTCTTCCCGTCCATCGATATCACGAAATCGGGCACCCGAAAGGAAGAGCTCATCGTCGACAAGGGCGCGCTGGCCAAGATGTGGATGCTGCGGCGGATCCTCAACCCGATGGGCGTCAATGACAGTATGGAATTCCTGCTGGAGAAGCTCAAGCGGACGAAGAACAACGCCGATTTCTTCGATTCCATGAATCAGTAGGTTCCGTTCTTTCGCGCATCAGCTTCAAAGGGAGCCGGCGCAATACGCCGGGGAACTGTGAACGTGATTTAATTTCAATAGGATAGAGTATCCGTCTTGGTCAAGGGTTTCCAGGAGACCAGCT
>JAQCHR010000095.1 GCA_027619655.1 Pseudomonadota bacterium | reverse complement strand
AAGCCATGGCTTTGTGGCGTCCGCCAGGCTCATCCGGGTCAGGAATTCGGCCGAGACGGTGTCGGCGCGCCATGCGTCAAGGAGCTGACGCGGCGCGCTGACGCCATGTCCGGACGCTGCCCGCTCCCGGCGGAAGGCTTCGTCGAGCGAATACCGGATCCGGCGCGTCCAGTTCCCCGCGTCGTCCTCGCTGAAGGCACGCTCAAGTTCGTTGGCGTCAAGCATCCGTGTCGCTCAACTCCGCGAGATTCCGGACCTGCTCCAGCGGCGTTTCCGCTGCATTGAGGGAGCGTATCATGAAATAGGTCAGGGTGCCGTCGCCGTCATCGACCGGCAGCGCAAGCCGCGCATATTCGCGCTGCACGCCATTGCAGATTTCGCACACGCGCTGATAGGTCGGTTCCGTGGTGTTGCTGGCGATGAACAGGAAACTGGCGAAGGCCCGCTTGTTCAGTTCCGGCGCCGTGAGGTCGAGGTCGCCGTCGATCCCGATTCCCCGCAGCGCTTCGCGCCCCGCATCGTCGATGCGGAATTCGATGCCCGACACCATGTACCGCACCGCATGGGTCACCTTGGCCAGCGCGGGCGTCATCTCCAGCAGCGCGCGGAAGGATTCCGCGGCCGGGGCCTTGCCCGGCTGCGTCGCAAGCTGGCGCCAGGCCATTACCGCCACGCGGAGAAGCGAATCCTGCTCCAGCGACTCCACATCGTCGATATTTTAGGCGAGCGCGTATTGTTCGTTTTCGTGATCTTCGGACGTGCGGCTCAGCGTGAAATCTACCATCTGGAAAATCTTTCACTATTCTCATAATGATTGGTTAACATACCATTTTTTCCACTTATTGCCGATATTAATTTTCCGCCGCAGCGACGATCCTGCGGGTACGATAGCAAGGGCCGGACTGCTGGATAATAATCCCGGCTGCGTGGCACTCTCTGCCGCAAGCACAGGTTACTGAAATTCACGGGGGTTAAAATGGCTGACGCATCGCTGGATCACGTTAATGATACCGATTTGACCCTGCAACTCGCCGGAAACAGCATGGCGGTGACGCTGGATACGCTGCCGGCGGAAGTGATCGAGGTCGCCCGGCACTGCCTGCTCGACTGGCTGGGCGTGACCCTGGCCGGCTCGCGCGAGCCGCTGACCCGTATCCTACTGGACGAGGCGCTGGAGGAGGGGGGCAACCCCCAGGCGACCGTCATCGGCGACGGGCGCAAGCTGTCGATGCTGCAGGCCGCTGTCGTGAACGGCTCCGCCGGGCATGCGCTGGATTATGACGACGTGATCCTGGTCATGCCGGGGCACCCGACGGTGCCGGTCGTGCCGGCGCTGCTGGCGCTGGGCGAAAAGCTGGGCAGCAGCGGGCGGGAATTCCTGACCGCGCTGGTCGCCGGGATCGAGGCGGAATGCCGGGTCGGCGCGCTGGTCAATGAATCCCATTACGAGGCGGGCTGGCATACCACCGGAACGGTCGGCACCTTCGGCGCGGCGGCGGCGGCGGCGCGGCTGCTGGGGCTCGACGCGGAAGCCTGCGCCAACGCCATGGGCATCGCCGGCACGCAGGCGGCGGCGCTGAAATCCATGTTCGGGACCATGTGCAAGCCGTTCCATGCGGGCAAGGCGGCGTCGAACGGGCTCTACGCGGCGCTGCTGTCCGGGAAGGGCTTTGAAAGCCGCCCGGACGTGCTGGAATGCAGCCAGGGCTTCGGCGATACCCAGACGAAGAACTACGACCCGGCGGCGGCGCTGGACGGGCTGGGCCATGTCTTCCACACGCCGGACGTGCTGTTCAAGTATCACGCGGCCTGTTACGGCACCCACGCGGCGATAGATGCGGCGGCGACACTGAAGCGCAACAATAATATCGATCCGGCAAATGTTGCGCGCATCGAGGTGCATGTGAAGGAATCCAACCTGAAAATGTGCAATATCGAGAACCCGGTGACCGGGCTGGAGGGCAAGTTCAGCCTGCGGTTCACGGCGGCGATGGCGCTGCTGGGCGAAAATACCGGGCTGATCGCCAATTTCAGCGACGACAAGGTGCAGGACCCGGAGGTCATCGCCGTTCGCGACAAGATCACCGTGGTGCCGAGCGCCGAGATGGGACTGGCGGAAGCCGAAGTCGTGATTTCCATGCTGGACGGGTCGGAGCATCGCCTGCGGATGGATGTGGAAACGCCGGAAACCGACCTGGACCGGCAATGGTCGCGGCTCTCGGCGAAGTTCCTCGACAATGCGACACCGGTGATTGGCGCGGCCAACGCGAAATCGGTCGTCGACCGGGTGCGCCGGCTGGAGGAATGCCGCAACATCGGCGAAATCGTGCGGCTTTGCGTCGCGTCGTCGTAATCGCGTAACCGCACGGAAATCACGACCGGGCAACGTGTCCGGCAGAGCAGGGGATAGGGTTTGTATTTCGACCGGCGTCTCTGGGGATTCACGAAGGGTGTGCGGCTGCGCATCCTGTGGGCGGTGTTTGTCGGCCTGGCCTCGGCCACGGTCGGGGTGGCGCGGCTGGCCCTACTCGGCTGGCTGCTGGCATCCGTTTTCGCCGGCGATTCCTTTGAATCACTGATCATGCCCTTCGCGGCCGTCGCGGCGATCATGGTGCTGCGCGGGTTTCTGGAATATGCCCGCAACATGGTGGCGCACCGGACGGCGGCGGCGGTGCAACTGCATATCCGGGCGCAGCTCTACGACAAGGTCGTCGAACTGGGGCCGGCCTATTTCGGGCAGGAGCGGACCGGCGATGTCATCCTGGCGATGGTCGACGGGGTGGAGCAGCTTGAGGTCTATTTCGGCCAGTACCTGCCGCAGCTGTTCATTTCCGCGCTGACGCCAGTCGGCATCTTCGCCTTCGTCGTATTCCTGGATCCGCTCTGCGCGGCGATCCTGACCGGCGCGGCGCTGATCACCATGGTCGCGGCCCAGGCCTTCCACCGCTGGGACAGCCGCAACAGCCTGTCGCGGTCGCGCGCCTATAAGTCGTTCGCGGCGGAATTCCTGGATTCGGTGCAGGGGCTGGGGACGCTGAAATCCTTCGGGCAAAGCGGCGCCCGCGCCAGGATGCTGGCGGAAAAGGCGCATACGCTGTTTCGCAGCACGATGTGGCTGCTGGCGACCAGCGCCCTGTCGCGCGGCATTACCGATGCCGGGATCGCCATCGGCGCGGCGGCGACCCTGGCGGTGGGCGCCTACCGAGTGGCGGATGGCGCGATGGAAATTTCGGCGCTGCTGATCATCCTGATGATGGGGGTCGAGGTCTTCCGGCCGCTGCGCGAATTGCGGGTGCTGCTGCACCAGGGCATGGTCGCGCAGGCGGCATCGCTCGGCATTTTCAACCTGCTGGACGCAAACCCGCCCATCGCGGCCCCGGCGCAGCCGGTGGCGGCGGCAAAGCTCGCGCCGACGATAACCTTCGACCATGTCGGGTTTTCCTATCCCGGCAGCCGGCATGCGGCGCACCGCGATCTCGACTTCACGGTGGCAGAGGGCGAACGGATCGGCATCGTCGGGCCCAGCGGGTCCGGCAAGTCCTCCATCGTCAAGCTGCTGATGCGCAATTACGATCCCACCGAAGGCGTCATCCGGCTCGGCGGGCATGACATGAAGGACCTGTCCTTCGACGATATCCACGCGCAGCTCGCCGTGGTCAGCCAGGATGCCTATCTGTTCCACGGCACGGTCGAGGACAATTTGCGCTTCGGCAAGCCGGACGCGACCCAGGCGGAACTGCAGGCGGCGGCGGAAGCGGCCAATGCGCATGAATTCACCGCCCGCCTGCCGCAACGATACCAGACGGTGATCGGCGAGCGGGGGATCCGCCTGTCCGGCGGCCAGCGCCAGCGCATCGCCATCGCCCGCGCCCTGCTGCGCGACGCGCCGATCCTGGTGCTGGACGAGGCGCTGTCGGCGGTCGATGCGGAAAACGAGGCGGTGATCCAGCAGGCGCTGGACCTGCTGATGCACGGCCGCACGACGCTGATCTTCGCCCACCGCCTGTCCAGCGTGATCGATGCCGACCGCATCCTCGTGCTCGATGACGGGCATGTGGCGGAAAGCGGAACGCATGAGGCGCTGATGGCGCGCCGGGGCAAATACTTCACCCTGATGGCGGCGCAGGCCGAAGGCGACGACACCGCCGATGCGCCGCTGGATGTCCTGGCCGCGGACAAGCCGGCGCTATCACACGCGGCCTATGTCGATTCGCATGAACCGACCGATTCGATCCTGCGCGCCGAGGGGCTGGGCTGGGGGCAGGCGACGGTGGCGCTGTTCCGCCACATCATGCCCTACAAGCTGAAACTGACGGCAACCTTCCTGTTCGGCGTCGCCCGGGTCGTGGCCTTCATTGGCGTCGGGGTGGTCAGCGCATTGACCGTCGCGGCGGTGAAACAGGGCGAACCCTTCGACGACCTGCTGGTCCTGCTCGCGGTACTGGCGCCGCTCGCCGGTATCCTGCACTGGTTCGAATCCTGGATCGCCCATGACATGGCGTTTCGGCTGCTGGCCAACATGCGGGTCGCGCTGTTCAACCAGCTCGACCGGCTGGCCCCGGCCTATCTGCTGCGGCGGCGCACCGGCGACCTGGTGGCGATGGCGACGCATGATGTGGAACTGGTCGAATATTTCTTCGCCCATACGGTGGCGCCGGCCTTTGTCGCGCTGCTGGTGCCTGGCGTGGTGGTGGCGACGCTGTTCGCCTTCGGCTGGCAGATGGCGGTGGCGCTGCTGCCCTTCCTCGCCATCGTCGCGCTGAGCCCGTTCTTCATGCGCAAGCGGATCGACGACCTGGGGTCGCGCGCGCGCGAGGCGCTGGGCGACCTCAACGCCTTCAGCGTTGATACGATCCAGGGCCTGGGGGAGGTCGTTGCCTTCCAGCAGGAGCGCGACCGCGGCCGGGCCTTCCTGGAAAAGGTCAAATGGCATCACCGCATCCGGCTGCCCTTCTTCCGCGACCTGACGATCCAGACCGCCGGGCTGGAAGCGGTGACCGGGCTGGGCGGGCTGGTGGTGGTGATCGTCGGCGCGCATCTGGTGTCGTCCGGCGGGCTGGACCGCACGATGCTGCCGATGCTCAGCCTGCTGGCGATGTCCGCCTTCCTGCCGATTTCCGAGATCGCCAATATCGGCCGGCAGCTGGCGGATACCTTGGGATCGACCCGGCGGCTGAACGCCGTGGAGAAGGAAACCGTGCCGGTGACGGATGGCCCGGGCGTGCCAGAATCGAATGGCCGCGGCGCCTCGCTGGAGCTGGACGGCGTCGGCTTTTCCTATTTCGGCGCCAACCGGCTGGCGCTGAACGATGTCAGCCTGTCGGTCCCCGCCGGCCATACCGTGGCGCTGGTCGGCGCGTCCGGCGCGGGCAAGAGCACGCTGGCGCATCTGCTGATGCGCTTCTGGGACCCCGATGCCGGCGTCGTGCGCATGGACGGCCATGACCTGCGCGACTTCGAACTGGACGACCTGCGGTCGCGGATCGCGCTGGTGGCGCAGGATACCTATCTGTTCAACGATACCCTGGCCGCCAATATCCGCATCGCCCGGCCGGATGCGACGGATGCGGAGCTGATGACGGCGCTGCGCCGCGCGGCGCTGGCGGATTTCGTCGAATCCATGCCGGACGGGCTGGACATGAAGGTTGGCGAGCGCGGCATGCGCCTGTCCGGCGGGCAGCGCCAGCGGGTTGCCATCGCGCGGGCCTTCCTGAAGGATGCACCGATGCTGATCCTCGACGAGGCGACATCGCATCTGGATGCGGTGAACGAGCAGGCGGTGCGCGGCGCCCTGCACGAGCTGATGACCGACCGCACCACGGTGATCGTGGCGCATCGCCTGTCGACCATCCGCAATGCGGACCAGATCGTGGTGATGGCGGACGGGCGGGTGGTCGAAGCGGGCAGCCACGATACGCTGCTCGCCCGGGGCGGCGCCTATGCCCGGCTGGTCGCGCGCCAGATTTCCAGCGCGGCGGCGGAATAGGACAGGCCGGGGTGGTCGTTCAGACCCTTTCGGTCCGGCCGACCAGGGCGCGGCGCAGGAACTGGGCCAGTTCCTGCTGGCGATAGGGCTTGGCCAGCACCGCGAAGCGATCGTCCAGCACGCCATCGGGACCGGTGATTTTCTCGTTATATCCGGTGGTGAAGGCGACGCGGATATCCGGGACGCATTGCTGCGCGGCGCTGGCCAGTTCGGTTCCGCTCATCCCGTTCGGCAGGACAATATCGGTGAAAAGCAGGTCTGCCGTGGGATTTTCCGCCAGGATCTCCAGCGCCGTCCTGCCGTCTGCTGCCTGAAGGACCGTATATCCCAGGGCCGATATGCGCGATGCGGACATCGCCAGGAGTTCCGGGTCGTCTTCGACGACGAGGACCGTTTCGCGGGCGCGGCCCCTGACGTTTACGGGAATGCCGCTGGCGACCAGGTCATCGTTCTTCCCGAAGAGGGCGGGGAAATAAAACGTGATGACCGTTCCGCCGCCTTCCCGGCTGTCAATCGCGATATGGCCGTGGGATTGCCGGATGAAGCCGTGCACCATGCTCAGCCCCAGCCCGCTGCCTTGCCCGACCTCCCGGGTTGTAAAAAAGGGTTCGAAGATACGCGGCAGGATATCGGCCGGGATGCCAACGCCGTGGTCCGAGAAGGTCATCGCGACATAGGGGCCCTGCGCGACGGTGTCCTGTTGCGGGGTGACGGATTTTTCGAGCGTGCAATTCGACGTTTTGATTGTGATGACGCCGCCTTCCGGCATGGCGTGGCGGGCATTTGTCGCAAGGTTGAGGATGGCGAGTTCCATTTGCGCCGGATCGATTTTTGCGGGCCAGAGGCTTTCCGCCAGGTCCATTTCGATCCGAATGGTTTCGCCGAGCGTTCGATGCAGTATGCCGGTGATTCCGGTTACCAGGGCATTCAGTTCGATAATCCTGGGCCGAAGCATCTGCTTGCGCGCAAAGGACAGCAACTGCTGGGTCAGGGTCGCGCCGCGCTGGGCGGCGTCGATGGCGCTTTGTGCGAATTGGTAGCCGGGCGACTTGCGGTCGAGCGATTCCTGGATCAGTTCCAGGTTGCCGATGACAACGCATAGCAGATTATTGAAATCATGGGCGATGCCGCCCGTCAACTGGCCGATCGCCCCCATCTTCTGCGCCTGGCGAAGCTGTAGCGTGGTTTCCTGCAATTGCCGTTCCCGCGTCAGCAGGGCGCGTATCGGCAGGTACCGCAGGATCAGAAACACGGCGATGCCCAGCAGGATGCCGAGCATCAGGGGGACGACGGCGCGGGTCCAGATCCGGGTCACATCTTCCGACAGCATGACTGCCCCGACGACAACGGGGCCGTCCATGATCGGGCTGCTGCCGGAAATGGCGGGCGGGCCGAGCACGGCGCCGATATGGACGATGACCGCTCCGGAACCGTCGCGGATTTCGATATAGCGGGCCGGATCGGCGACGGTGTCACTGGATTGCGATTGTTTGGCAAGTTCCCGGATCCGTTCTTCCTGAAACTGCCAGATATCCGGCTTTTCATAGGCGAGGCGGGAGATGCTGGCGGCAATGGACCGGGTACCGGCTTGAATTCGCTGGGTTTCGTAGCCATAGGCGGTAAACAGGTGGTTTGCCGACAGCGCCAGGGTAATCACGATCGAGACCGTGAGCGCAATGTCGTTCAGGCGTTTGGCGAGACTCTGCTCGTTGTTGCCGTACATCTATCTTGCAATCGTTCCGTTCCGGGCGAGCAGTCCCTGTCCCTCCTGGGATTGCAGAAACCCGATAAAGGCGCGCGCGGGCTGTGGCCGGTCCAATGCATAGACGGCGTAGAAGGTTTTCGTCATCGGATAGCTGCCGTCCCGGATTGATGCCAGTGTTGCGGCGACTCCATTCAGGGAGAAAACCGTCAGCGGGCGCGCCTCGGATAGCAACTGACTGAGCGCAAGGCAGCCAAAGGAACCCGGGATCCGCGCCAGCAGGTCGGCGTTTTCCTGGTCGTTATAGGCGGTGGGCATGCCCGGTGTGGTCCGGGCGCTTTCCAGGGCCGCGGACAGGCCCGGTATCGTGCGGCGCAGAAGCGCCGTATCGGTTTCCGCCTCGGGCCGCAACACTACCCTGGCCCGCACGCCGTCGGGCCATTGCGGGTTCCCGGCGGCATACTTCGCGACAACCTGCGCATCGGTCAGGTCTGTGGGGCCGGACTTGACGTTGCCGGCAAAGACAAGCGCGGTCGTGCCGTATTCGATCGCCTCCAGGCCTGTGTTGCGTTCGTCCTGCGTCAACGGCCTGGTGCTCAGGGACAGATCAATGGAGCCGGCCCGCAGGGCCCGGATGCCGCCATTGCTGCCCAGGCTCGGCAGCACCTTGACGGCGATACCGGGCTGTTGCGCCGCGAATGCATCACCGATAATCGCCACGGTCGCCAGCGCCGCGCCGGTACCGCCGATTGTCAATGCCGCGGTTTCGGCTTCGCCATCGGAACAGGCGGCAAAAAACAGGCCGGCGCCAAACAGGAGTTGCAGCAAGGATTTTCGACAGAATCGCACCAAACGCCCTCCGTTTCGCAGCTAAATCAGGGCGCATTGTATTGTGGGATTCGGTAATAAATGCCTAATTAAATTTTTTGCCGGGCGGTCAAGAGGATGCCGGTTTGCCGCCTGCACGCAACAGCGCTATGGATCGGGCCGATGACGATGGAAATTGAACGCGTGGTCATGATAACCGGCGCTGCCAGTGGCATCGGCGCCGCGACGGTGCGCGCTGTTGCGGGACCTGGAACCGCGTTGCTTCTGCATACGCGCGCCAATGCGGCGGGGCTGGAAACTGTTGCCGCCGGCGCACGGGATGCCGGCGCCGCGGTCGCCACGCGCCTGGGCGATCTTTGCGATGCCGGTGTGGCGGCGGCGTTGGTGGCATCCGCCTGCGACGATTTCGGCGGGCTGGACCAGATCGTCAGCAATGCGGGATATGCGGACAAACGTGTCTTTGGCGACGTGGATGCCGCAGCCCTGCGGCAGTCGCTGGCCACGGTGACCGAGGCGTTCTTTGCCCTGGCGACGGCGGCGCTGCCGGCCTTGCGGAAATCCCGCTGGGGTCGCGTTGTCGCCGTCAGTTCGTTCGTGGCGCATAAATTCGGCGTGAACGACACGATCTTTCCGGTTTCCGCCGCGGCCAAGGCGGGGCTCGAGGCGCTGGCGCGGACGCTCGCGTTTCAACTGGCGAAACACGGCGTTACCGTGAACTGCGTGTCGCCCGGCTATACCCGCAAGGATCCGGGAGCCCATGCCGCCGTTGCCGGCGACAGCTGGCAACGCGCCGCCGCCGCCGCGCCGATGAAGACGCTGGTCGCACCGGCGGATGTCGCGGCCGCGATCGCCTTTCTGCTGGGCCGCGATGCGGCCCGGATCACCGGGCAGGTCCTGCATGTCGATGCCGGTCTGAACCTGCTGTAACGCGTGGCGCGCTATTCGGGGCCGCGGTTCAGAACCGGTAGCCGATTCCGGCGCCGATCACGACAGGATCGATGCCGATTTCGGTAGTGCGGATCGTGCCCCGGGAGTTGAGTTCGGCATCGAGTTTGATATCGATGTATTTGATATCAACGTTGAAAAACCAACGGTCATTGATGTCGACATCAAGGCCGGCCTGCAGCGCCCAGCCGATGGAATCACCGGCACGGACGCTGGTCGGCCCGAGGGCGGCTTCGAGCGCACGGCTGGCGTTTTCGGCATAGGCCATCGTGTAATTGATTCCGGCGCCGACATAGGGACGATACCGGCTGCCCGTGTCGAAGTGATACTGCAGCAGCAGCGTCGGCGGCAGCAGCATCGTTTCCGCGCCATCCCCCAGCCCGGCAAGGGCGCCGGACAGTTCCAGGTCATGCGGCGACGTCGCCA
>JAQCHR010000094.1 GCA_027619655.1 Pseudomonadota bacterium | reverse complement strand
GTAGACACGGCCAAATCCGGCCTCGGCAAACCGGCGCTTCAGGTCCAGCCAGCGCCGGACCTGCCACCATTGCGGCCGTTCATCGATCCAGATCGCGTTGAAATATCCGCTGGCTTCGGCCAGATCCGCGTAGGGCGATGTGGTCAGCAGGGTGATGCGGGCATCCTTATGATGCCGCCGGATCGCGGCGAAGGGGCCGAGCGCCTGCACGAAATCGCCCAGCGCGCCGAGCTTGATGACCAGGATACTCGTCGCCGGGGCACTCACGCGGCAGCTTCGCCTTCGTCGCGCGTATCCTCAAGGAGTTCGCGATAGACACCGAGGGTCGCCTCGGACATGGCCTGCTTACTGAATCGCGCCCGGACCCGGCGAATGGCGGCGGCCGCAATATCCGCCCGTTTGCCCGGATCCAGCGCCAGCGCTTCCGACAGCGCAGCCGCGAGCGCATCGGGATTGCCCGGCTCTGTCAGCCATCCACCCTGCCCCGTGACGACAAGTTCGCAGCTGGCGCCGTGATCGGCGGCAATCACCGGGCGGCCCATCGCCTGGGCCTCTGCAATGACACGCCCGAATCCTTCCGGATCGGTCGAGGCATGCACGACGACGTCCGCCAGCATCAGGGCGGCGGGCATGTCGTTGCAGTTTCCCACCAGGTGCACGACGCCGTTAAGCCCGTGCTTCGCGACCAGGGCCTCGAGGTCGCGGCGGTAACTGCCGCGCCCTTTTTCCGCCCCGACGATCAGGCAGCGGATGTCGTTGCGGCCAAGCCGGGCAATCGCTTCGATCAGGACGCCCTGCCCCTTCCAGCGGGTGAGGCGGCCCGGCATCATGATCACCGGCACGCCATCGGGCAGGCGCCAGTCCGTCGACAGCTTGATCAGCCGCTCGGCGCTGACCCGTGCGGGATCGAAATGGTCGATATCGATGCCGCGGTGGATGACCCGGATCTTGCCCGGGTCGACGCGGTAGGTCTGGATCGCGTGGCGGGCGATGTAATCGCTGATCGCAATCATCCGTTCGCCATCCACCATGACGGAATTGTACAGCCGCTTGAGCGGCAGGCCGAGATTATAGGTCGCGTGAAAGGTCGTCATGAACCGCGCCCCGGCCTGCCGGGCGGCCCGCCGCGCGCACCAGGCCGGGGCGCGACTTCGGGCGTGAACGATATCGACGTCATGCTGCCGGATCAGTCCGGCAAGCTTTTCTGTGTTGCGGCGCATGACCAGCGGGTTCTTGGAATGGACCGGCAGTTCGATATGTTCGGCCCCGGCGCGCAGCACCTCGCGCACCATCGGCCCGCCCGACGACACGATGATGGACCGCCAGCCTTCCGCAACTAGCGCCGCCGCGATATCGACCGCGCCGCGTTCGACGCCGCCAGTCACCAGGGACGGCAGCACCTGCATGACGGCGGGCGGGCGACCAGCCGCGTCGCGTTCCGTCGTGACAATTTCCGCAGGCTCGGTCATATTCGCTTCGATTCTCCGGTCAGGGTCGGGTGCAACACATTGACACCACACTCAATATTAACACGCGCGGACGGCGCGACAATTGCCTATCACCACCACCCCGGCCGGGTGGACGGCGTCGTATTGCCCGGTGTGCTGTTCTGCGGCGGCTTCCATTCCAGCATGACCGGCGCCAAGGCAACGATGCTGGATAGCTTCTGCGCGTCGCGCGGGCAACAGTTTACGCGTTTCGATTATCAGGGCCATGGCGCATCCTCGGGCGAATTCGCCGACGGCACCATCGGCACCTGGTTCGAAGACCTGCTCGCCGTCTTCGAGGAAGTCACCGACGGCCCGCAAATCGTGGTCGGTTCGTCCATGGGCGGCTGGATGGCCCTGCTGCTGACGCTGCTGCGGCGGGATCGCATTGCCGGGCTTGTCCTGCTCGCCCCCGCCGCCGATTTCACGACTGAATTGATGTGGCAGGCCCTTCCGCCCGAAGCCCGCCAGCAGATACAGGACGAAGGGGTCTGGTTGCGGCCGTCGGTCTATGATGACGGTCCCTATCCGATCACCAGAACGCTGATCGAGGAATCGCGCGACCATCTGGTTCTCGGCCAGCCCATCCCGTTCGACGGGCCGGTCCGCATCCTGCTGGGCCAGCAGGACCATGTCATACCGGTCGATCACGTATTGCGCACGGCGGATGCCATTACCTCCGACGATGTGGAAGTCACGCTGATCAAGAAGGCCGACCATCGCCTGTCGGAAGCGGCAGACCTGGCCAAGATTCGCGCCGCGGTCGCTGAACTCAGCAATCAGCCAGCAGCGCCCGCAGCCCTTCCCGGTAATCTGGCCAGTTAAGCGTCACGCCCAGTTCCTCCCGGATGCGCCGGTTCGAAACCCGCTTGTTGTCGCGGTAGAAGCTGCGCCCCATCGGCGACAGTTCGGCGTCCTCGAACGCCACGGGCGGCGGCGGTTCGACACCCAGCAGCGCGCAGGCATACTCGATCACCGTTTCCGGCGGCGCCGCTTCGTTGTCACAGACATTATAAGCCGCCCCGGCATGGGGCCGGGCGATGGAGGCCCGCAGCACGGCGGCGATGTCATCGACATGGATGCGGCTGAACACCTGGCCCGGCTTGACGACCCGGCGCGCATTGCCGCTGCGAACGGTTTCGAGCGCGTTGCGGCCGGGCCCGTAGATTCCCGCCAGCCGGAAGCTCTGCACCGGCACGCCGCAGCGGGCACCCAGCGCGAACCAGCCATCTTCCGCCGCGACGCGCCGTTCGCCCCGGGACCCGGTCGGCTGCCGGGGCGAATCCTCGTCGACCCAGCCGCCCTGACGGTCGCCATAGACGCCGGTCGTCGACAGGTAACCGATCCAGCGCAACCCGGAAATCGCCGCGATATCCGCCGCATGCCAGGCCAGCACCGGGTCGCCATCGGCGCCCGGCGGCACGGAAGACAGCAGATGCGTCGTCCCCGCCAGCGCCGCATGCGCGTCTTGCAGGGGCGTCGTGCCGTCAAAGGCAAACAGTTCGCGGCCGCCGGACGACGCATTTTCGGGGCGCCGGTTTGTGCCCGCAATCCGCCATCCTTCGCCCTGCAGCCCATCGGCCAGCGCACGGGCCGAATAGCCAAGGCCGAAACAGAACAGGCGCGGCGGATTTTCTTGCGGCATGACGTTTTCCGAATTTGCATTGCGGGCGCGGCATAATGACGTTAGGTCATGACCTGCTCAAGACATAACCGTGCCGCATCCCTGTTCCGGCAATGGCCCTTAATGTTCCTGCTGATCCTCCTGTTGCCGGCGCTCGCCCTGGCCGCGGATTCAGACAACCGGCAGTACGAAAACTGCATGCGACTCGCCCGGACCGACCCGGACCAGGGGTTTGAGGTCGCGCTTGCCTGGCAGGACCTGGGCGGCGGCCAGGCGGCGCAGCATTGCGTCGCGGTGGCGATGATCGGACTCAACCAGTTTGTCCAGGCTGCCGAACGGCTAGAGTCCCTCGCCGCCGCCATGCTGCCCGCCAGCGATGCCCATCGCTCGGCGGTTCTGGGGCAGGCCGGCACCGCCTGGTTCAGCGCGGAGAAATACGACCGCGCCTACGCCGCACAGAGCGCCGCGCTGAAGCTGACGCCCGATGACCCGGAACTGCTGGTCGATCGGGCGATGACCCTGGCCGGCGCCAAAAACTACTGGGAGGCGATCGACGACTTGAACCGGGTGATCGACGCCAATCCCAACCGCTACGACGCGCTGATCCTGCGCGCCAGCGCCTATCGCTTCGTTGATGCCCTGCCACTGGCCCGCGAGGACGCGGCGGCCGCCTACCGCCTCGCCCCCGACCGGCCCGACGTGCTTCTGGAATACGGCATCCAGTTGCGGCTCGCCGATGACCGCAACGGCGCCCGGCAGGCATGGCTGCGCCTGATCCAGTTGCATGACGGCACCCCGGCCTCCGACGCTGCGCGGCGCAACCTGGAACTGCTGGACGTGAAGGCGGATTAGCAATTGTAGCAGCACGAGTTAGAATGCTCGTCGAAAATTGGCAGCAGTATCCCTCTAGAAGGATGCCAATCGTTTCAAGCGTCTGTACCAAAAATAGAACACACCTCCAAGACCAGCAATACAGCCGATTGACATAAACCCAACTGCAAAGTTCTTGTTGCTGGCTATTAAATCTATGCTTTTGATTTCGCCGCTTTTGACCGAATAGCGTGCTGGTACGGTATCGCCTTCAAAATGGAGCAGAGGACTGGTCCAAAGATTTCCCGCATACCGTTTCTGCGACCCATCCGCCAACATAATCTCGAAGACCGGACGATAAACCATGCCATTTTTAGATTTTCTGCTGTCAACACGTAAGACCGTGGCTAGGATTTTCTGGGAGTTTACCAGAAACATCGATTCATCATTCCAATGACTGACGCCCAAAAGAAAAAACAAAGGACCTAAAAACAACGCCAGATACGGCACTGTTCCGATCGATTGGCGGAAGAAATCGGCAATGGATTTGGGAAACATCAAATCGAAATTCTCGATACGCGGCGACGAAAAGTAAGGTTCAGCTATACAAGTTTGACCATTACACAATTTTTGTTTGAGCGCGAGAACATGGCGTCTCCGCCACGTTCAGGATCTTATCCATTTGCACAATGGCGCGCGGCTACCTCGAACTGCTGGATGTGGAGGCCGAATAGCGGCGTTGCGGGTGCATTCAGGACCGACACGCTGTCAGGACCACGCAAGGGGAGGCATCCACAGATGCGTGAAACCAACCAGGCGTAAGACAAAGAGGGCGATAACTACCTACTGCCGGCCATCTCGCATCAAATCCTCGCGCTCTGACAACTGCGAAGCGCCAAACCGGCGCGCCCTGATCCCGTTGCGCGACACATCGGCCCGGCGCTTGGCCCTGCCGGTTTCGTCTGGCAGGATGGCAGCCGCACAACTGAATTGAGGAGCAGCACAGTCATGGATTTCTTTCAGCCAGAGGACTGGCCACGGGCGCCGGGATTTTCATGGGCCGTCGCCGCCAGCGGACGCCAGGTCTTCGTCGCGGGGCAGATCGGCCGCGACCATGCCAGCGGCGCACTGGTGACGGGCGGTTTCGGGGCCCAGGCGACCCAGGCACTCGCCAATATCGCGAGGGTGCTGGACGCGGCGGGTGCGGGGCCGGAGCATATCGCCCATATGAACTGGTACGTCACCGATATCGCCGCCTACAAAGCCGCCGGCCGGGAGATCGGGGCGGGCTACAAGGCGCATATCGGGCGCCATTTCCCCTCGATGACAATGCTGCAGGTCGGCGCATTGCTCGACCCGGACGCGATGGTGGAAATCGATTGCATCGCGGTGGTCCCCGAATGACCGCGAAAATCGGCAAGGTCGAGGTCTTCAGCATCGGCATGCCGCTGGTCGGCACGTTCACCAGCGGCGGCAAGTCGAACAGCGTTACGCATTGCGTCGTGGTGCGGATCACGGCGGCGGATGGCGCGGTCGGCATCAGCAGCATCGATCCCTCCAGCAAGGCCAAATCGCCGCATACCGCGCCTGAGCTGGCCCAGGCGATTCGTGACCGGCTTGGTCCGGCGCTGATCGGGGAAGACGCGGGCAATGTGAACCGGATCTTCGAAATCGGCTCGAAGCTGACGCCCGCGCAACCCGGCGCGGTTGCCGGTGTGGAGCTCGCCTGCATCGAACTGACCTGCCGGCGGCAGGGAATAGCCCTGCATGATTACGTGGGTGGGGCGGTGCTCGACCGGGTGCAGTTCAACGGCTGGGTCGGCGAGTTACCGGCGGATGCGGCAGCGACCGAAGCGAAACGCTGGCAGGATGCGGGATTCAAGTCGCTGAAGATCAAGGTCGGCACCGGCGTCGCCGCGGACGCGGAGCGGGTGACGGCGGTGCGTGATGCGGTCGGAGGCGGCGTGCAACTGCGCATGGACGCCAACATGCAATACGACGTGGCGGGGGCGCTGGAACTGTGCCACGCCGTGAAATCCAGCGACATGCAGCTGTTTGAGCAACCGACCCCGAAGGATGACCTGGACGGCCTGGCAACGATCCGGCGGCAGGGCGGCATCTCCATCATGGCCGATGAATCGATCAGCGACCATGCCAGCCTGGTCCGGGTCATCAAGGCGGATTGCGCCGATTTCGTGAAGTTCGGCATCAAGCAGGCCGGCGGGCTGCTGCCGGCGGCGCGCATGCTCGCCACCGCGGAAGCGGCGGGCCTGCCGGTCGTCCTGGGCCACGGTTTCGGGCTGGACCTCAGCACCATGGCGGAAATCATGCTAGGCGCAACGTCGCACAACATCGTGCCGGGGCTCGAATGCGTGGGGCCGCTGAAAGTAGTCGATACGGTCGCCACGACGCGGCTCGACATCAGCAGCGGCAGCATCCCCCTCCCCGCCGGCCCGGGGCTCGGCATCATGCTCGACGAAGCGAAACTGGCGCAATACAGCGAGATTGCTACCTGATCTTCAGGGCGTCCCGAGACCCGGCATAAGCCGGAGCGCATTGCCCCGCGTGATCACCGCCATATCCGCCGATGTCAGTCCCGAACCGGCCCGGGAAAGATTAGCGGATTGCAGAGTGACTTCCGGAATGGAAGAATTAAACTGGCACGCAACCGCGAAACAGAGGCTGACCCAGATGTCCGATTCCAAGCAAGCGCGAGAGGCCGGTGGCGAAACCGGTCTTTTGCCCACAACATCGCATCAGATCCTTAGGCCCTTTTACCCGCTCAGCAAACCGTCAAAAGGCGGCGACCTGACCAGGGTCGATGGCCGGTCAGGCCAGGCCGCGGGCCAGTTGATATACCTGTCGGGACGCGTACTCGACCGAACCGGCGCCCCGGCGCGCAATGCGAAAATCGAGATATGGCAGGCCAATTCGCACGGACGCTACACCCATCCCAATGACGACAACCCCGCGCCGCTGGACCCCTGCTTCGAGGGTTTCGCAGTTGTCGAAACCGACAGCGACGGTGCCTACCGCCTAAAAACCATCAAGCCGGGCGCCTACCCGGCCGGCCCCGGCCGCATCCGCCCGTCGCATATCCATTTCGAGGTGTTCGGCAAGCGCGAACGCTTCGTGACGCAGATGTATTTCGCCGGCGACCCCCATCATGAACAGGACCCCTGGCTGCAATCCTCCATCAAGCAGGAAACGATTGTAATGCCGATCATCGGCCCTGTCGCCGGTATGGAACCGGAAGCCGGACGGGTTAATTTCGACATCGTCCTGATGAACGGCTGAACCGGGCGGGACGCCCGGAAGACCCAGCTCTAAAAATCCAGGTCCGCGTAATGCCGGGGCGGTGGGGCGCCGGGGATGTGGTCGCCGAGCAGGGAGCGGAAGCTGGGGCGCGATTTTATGCGGGCGTACCAGTCCTTGGCCGGCTGGTGGTCTTCCCAGGGCACATCGCCCAGGTAATCGACGCAGGAAAGATGCGATGCCGCCGCGATATCCGCGAGCGTCAGTTCATCGCCCGCAATCCAGCGCCGCCGTTCGGTCAGGTAGCCGATATAATCCAGATGGTAGTGAATATTGTGGTTGCCGGCGCGGATGGCGGCCGAGTTGGGTTCGCCCAGCCCGAGGAACCGCTTCATGATCTTTTCATCGACCAGGTTGACGGTCACTTCCTCGTAAAACTTGTTGTCGAACCAGGCGACGAGGCGGCGGGTTTCGGCGCGCATCGCCGGCGACCGGCCGAGCAGCGGCGGCTCAGGATGGATTTCATCCAGATATTCCGAAATGGCCAATGAATCCGCCAGAACCATGCCGTCCGGATCCAGCAGCACCGGCACCTCGCCGGTTGGATTCAGCGCGAGGAAATCGTCGCGCCGCTCCCACACCTTCTCAACCTTCAGGGTCACGTCCAGCCCCTTCTCGCCGAGCACGAGACGGACCTTGCGAGAGAAGGGTGAAAGCCAGAGGTGATAAAGCAGATGCATGGCGTCTATATTAGGGCTTCGGCGCGAAATAGGAAGAGGATGCGGTCCGCCGCAGCTGGCAGGCGAAATCGCCGCAGCCCGCAAATATGTATACGCGGCACCATCGAATTATGCGTATAACGTAACCTGTATCTGGGGAGATTCGGGTGGCACTCTACCATATTTTGATACTGGCGCTGGTGCAGGGCATTACCGAATTCCTGCCGATCAGTTCGTCGGGACATCTTATCCTGACATCGCAGGTGCTTGGCTGGCCGGACCAGGGCCTTGTGATCGATGTCGCGGTCCATGTCGGCACCCTGATCGCGGTGATGCTGTATTTCTGGCGCGACGTCTGGGAAATGACCATTGGGCTGCTGGGCATGATGCGCGGCCGCAGCAATCGGGGCGGCAGGCTGGCGCTGCTGGTCATCCTGGCGACGGTGCCGGTCATCATCGCCGGGTATTTCGGCAAATCCTTCATCGAAACCCACCTGCGCAGTGTGGAAGTCATCGCCTGGGCGACGCTGGGCTTCGGGATCCTGTTATG
The DNA here is from genome assembly GCA_027619655.1 of Pseudomonadota bacterium. Lineage (GTDB taxonomy): Bacteria > Pseudomonadota > Alphaproteobacteria > UBA8366 > MarineAlpha4-Bin1. Next base: position 1,458 of record JAQCHR010000094.1, on the reverse strand, counting down.
GATCGCCGACAAGATCGGCATGACCGTGCACCGGGTCGAACACCTGCGCTGGGGTAGCGCGCTGTTCATCGGGCTGATGCAGGTGCTGGCGCTGATACCCGGCACCAGCCGGTCCGGCATCACCATGACCGCCGCCCGGTTTCTGGGCATGGAAAGGGCCGATGCGGCCCGGTTTTCCATGCTGCTGTCGATTCCGACGATCGTGGGGGCCGGCGTCTTGAGCGGCTATGACCTCTACAAATCCGAAGACATGGCGCTGGGCTGGGATGCGGGTATCGCGGCAGCGCTGTCTTTTATCACGGCCATCGTCGCAATCTGGGCCCTGATGCAGTGGCTGCGCCATGCTGGCTTTGGCATTTTCGTGCTGTACCGGATCCTGTTGGCGGGCGGCCTGCTGTACTGGATCTATGCGTGAGCCGCAGGCTATGCGTTACGCCCGGATCGCCGCATGGAATCGTCCGCCCCGGCGGAACCGGTCCAGATAGGTCGGCAGGATAACCTCCGCGGCGGTCGGCGCGATATCCAGCGCGGCAAGCCCCGGCAATGCGCCCGTCACGACATTATCCGACCGCAGCAGCGTCACCTGGTCCGGAGTCAGCGGCGGTGTCGGCAGGAACTGCAGGAACGCCGACATCAGGCTTGCGAACCAGAAGGGCACCGGCAGCAGCAGGCAGCGTCGGTCGGTCTGGTGCAGCACGAGTTCCATTAATTCCCGGAAGGTGTATACCGCCGGGCCGCCCAGTTCGTAGGTCTGGCCCGCAGTCTCGTCACGGGTCAGCCCGGCCATGATCGCGTCCGCCACATCGCCGACATAGACCGGCTGGAACCGGTTGCCGTCGTCGTCCGGGCCGGCATTGGCCCGGCCGTATATCGGGCAGGCGCCGCCGAAGACCGGCAGCGCCGGCAGCATGCGGGCCATCCCCGCGAACCGGTTGAAGAAATCGTCCTGCGGTCCGAAAACGACACTGGGCCGCAGGATCGTGGCCCCCGGGAATGCCGCCAGGACCGCTTCCTCGCCGGCCGCTTTCGACCAGGCATAGCGCGACGGCGACCGGGTTGAAGCCCCCAGCGCCGACATCTGCACCAGCCGGCTGACGCCGGCGGCTTTCGCATGGCGCGCGATCCGGGCGGCGGCATCCTTGTGCACCGCCTCAAAGGTCTGCCGGCCGCTCTCGAACAGAATACCGACCAGATTGACGACCGCATCGGCGTCCCGCACCGCGGCGGCAACGGCGGCATCGTCGCGGATATTGGCCATCACCGGCGTCACCTGCCCGACATCGCCCATGGGACGCAGGAAATTCGCGCCGGCCGCATCACGCACCGCGACGCGCACGATCCAGCCCTGTTCCGCCAGCCGCTTGACCAGATGCCTGCCGATAAAGCCCGAACCGCCGAATACCGTGACCTGTTTCATCGTGTCCCATCCCTTCACGCTAAACCCGGGTGACGCCCCTG
>JAQCHR010000093.1 GCA_027619655.1 Pseudomonadota bacterium | reverse complement strand
CTTTAATTTTAAGGTTACAGCCTATAGCACCTTCACATGGTTGGTTGGATCGCCAACGGCGATTCCAACCAACCATGATCTGATCTAACGCCGGCCGCCACCTTCACGCGGCGCTTCGCCCAGGTCTTCACCAGTCTCCTGGTTGACGGCGCGCATCGACAGCTTGACCTTGCCCCGGTCGTCGATCGCAAGGACCTTGACCTTGACCGCCTGGCCTTCGCTGACAACATCGCCGACCGAACCGACCCGTTCCTTCGCCAGTTCCGAGATATGCACCAGGCCATCCCGGGCCCCGAAGAAGTTCACGAATGCGCCGAAGTCCATGATCTTGACGATCTTGCCGTCATAAATGACGCCGACTTCCGGCTCGGCAACGATGGAGTGAATCCACTTCACCGCCCGCTCGCCCGCTTCCGCATCGACGGCGGCAACCTTGACAGTGCCATCGTCCTCGATATCGATCTTGGCGCCGGTCACTTCGCAGATTTCACGAATGACCTTGCCGCCCGCCCCGATAATGTCGCGGATCTTGTCGCGCGGCACGGTCATGGTCGTGATGCGCGGCGCATGTTCCGACACGCTCTGCCGGACTGCCGTGATCCCGTGTTCCATTTCGTTCAGGATATGGATCCGGCCCTGCTGCGCCTGCGCCAGGGCAATCTTCATGATTTCCTCGGTAATCGAGGTGATCTTGATGTCCATCTGCAGGGCGGTAATGCCGAGTTCGGTTCCCGCGACCTTGAAATCCATGTCGCCCAGGTGATCCTCATCGCCCAGGATGTCAGACAGAACGGCGAATTCGTCGCCTTCCTTGATCAGGCCCATGGCGATACCCGCACAGGACCGGACCAGCGGTACGCCTGCATCCATCAGCGACATGGACGATCCGCAAACAGATGCCATTGAGGATGAACCGTTCGATTCGGTGATTTCCGAAACGACGCGGAGCGTGTAGGGGAAATCCGCCTTGGATGGCAGCAGCGGGTGAATGGCCCGCCAGGCCAGCTTGCCATGGCCGATTTCGCGGCGTCCCGGCGACTTCAGGAACGATGCCTCGCCAACCGAATACGGCGGGAAGTTATAATGCAGCATGAAATGCTCGCGGTATTCCCCTTCGAGCGCATCGATAATCTGCTCGTCCTGGCCGGTGCCCAGCGTGGTGACGACAAGCGCCTGGGTTTCCCCGCGCGTGAACAGCGCCGAACCATGGGCACGATCCAGAATGCCGACTTCGGCCGAAATCGGCCGGACAGACTTGGTGTCGCGGCCATCGATCCGCATGCCGGTTTTCAGGATATTGCCGCGAACGACGTCTTTCTCCAGCTTCTTCATCAACCCGCCGGCAAGCTGGGCATTGAAGTCGTCGCCCATTTCATCGGCCAGCGCCTTGAAGGCGGCTTCCTTGGCCGAAGACAATGCCTCGACCCGGCTCTGCTTGACTGTGATGGCATAGGCGTCACGGATGGACGCTTCCGCCAGTTCCTTCAGGCGCGCCTTGACCGAAGCTTCGGCTGCCAGCGGCGGCGGTACGGTCCAGGGCTCCTTGGCGCAGGTTTCGGCCAATTGGATAATCAGGTCGATGACCTTCTGGAATTCCCGGTAGCCGAACATCACGGCGCCGAGCATCACGTCTTCGTCGAGCTCGGATGCTTCCGATTCGACCATCAGCACGCCTTCCTGCGTTCCGGCGACAATGAGGTCCAGCGTGCTGTCCGGCAACTGGTCGGCGAGCGGGTTCAGAACGTATTGCCCGTCGATATATCCGACACGGGCGCCGCCAAGCGGGCCCAGGAACGGAATACCGGAAATCGTCAGCGCCGCGGCAGCGCCGATCAGCGCCGGGACGTCCGGATCGTTTTCAAGGTCATGCGCCAGAACGGTACAGATGACCTGGGTCTCGTTGCGGAACCCGTCGGCGAACAACGGCCGGATCGGCCGGTCGATCAGGCGCGAGGTGAGCGTTTCCTTTTCGCTCGGGCGGCCTTCCCGCTTGAAAAACCCGCCGGGGATCTTGCCGGCGGCAAATGTCTTTTCCTGGTAATTGATCGTCAGCGGGAAAAAATCGATCCCGGGTTTTGGCTGCTTCTGGGCAACGGCGGTGCACAGCACCTTGGTGTCGCCATACGTTACCAGCACGGCGCCATCGGCCTGGCGGGCAATCTTGCCGGTTTCAAGAACGAGGCGCCTGCCGCCCCACATCATTTCCTTCTTCTTCACATCGAACATCTATCGTCCTTCACATACGGTCATACGAAAACCGCGGCCATGGACCCATGCCCATAGCCGGTTTACCAATGGCGCCTCGTCGCGGCATGCGACGATATGGGGCCCTGGTCTGGTTCCCGAAACTGGTTCATGCATTTTGGAACGGGCGTCATAGTGCATGACATAGCGGCACCCGTCCTGCCGGCGCTGCTAACGGCGCAGCCCCAGTCGGTTAATGAGCGCCTCATAGCGCTCCTGGCTCTTACGTTTGGTGTAATCAAGCAGACGCCGCCGCTGTCCGACCATGATCAACAGGCCGCGGCGGGAATGAAAATCCTTTTTATGCGTCTGCAGGTGTTCCGTCAGATTACGGATCCGTTCCGTCAGAACGGCAATCTGCACTTCGGGCGACCCGGTGTCGCCAGATTTCGTTGCGAACTCGCCAATGAGTTCCTGTTTCTTTTCAGCCGTAATCGACATCGATTACTCCTTGAAATTAGAGGTTCAACACGCGGAAGGGCTTCACTTCACCAGCCGCATAATGTGCAAGCGCCACTGGCTTGGTTCGCGTTTTGGCCAATACCGTATCGCCCTGGTTGAAATCGGCGATGCGCTGAAGGTCCACCTTCTGCAACAAAGATACCGCCCGGCCATTACGCAGCAGGGCGGCTTCGGATTCGGTTACAACCAGTGCCGGGATGTCGTCCAGCGCGGTTTCAACCGGTAACAGTTTTTCTTCACGGGCCGCAATTTGCCCAAATGACTCCAGTTCGTCCAGCGAAATCGCATCGGCCTCGGTAAACGGCCCGACTGCCGTGCGGCGCAGGGCGGACACATGACCAACGGAGCCGGTGGCGCGGGCGATATCGCGGGCGAGCGCGCGCATATAGGCACCCTTGCCGCTGGTGACGGAAAAAACCGTGTGGTCCCCGTCCGGCATATCCGCGATATGGATGTCAAAGATGTCTATCGGGCGCGGCGCCAGGTCGACCGGCCTGTTGTCCCGGGCCAGGTCATAGGCCCGGTTGCCGTTGATCTTGATGGCGGAAAACTTCGGCGGGGTCTGCTGGATCCGCCCCCTGAAGGCGGCCAGCGCCCGCTCGACATCCGCCGGATCCGGGCGGATATCGCTGTGTTCGATCGGATCGCCCTCGATATCGTCGGTATCGGTTTCAATCCCCCAGCGCAGGGTGAAATGATAGGATTTCGTGCCGTCCATGACATGGGAAACGGTTTTCGTCGCCTCACCGAACGCGATCGGCAGTAACCCGGTGGCAATGGGATCCAGCGTGCCGCCATGTCCGGCCTTGCGCGCATCGAAAAGCCATTTCGCCCGGTTGACCGCGCCGGTCGAGGTAATCCCGCTGGCCTTGTCGAGTATGAGCCAGCCGTTGACGATCCGCCCCTTTTGCCTACGACCCATCCTCGTCCCCTTCCCGCTGCAAATCCTGCGCGACCTTTGGGTGCCGCAGCAGCGCGTCGATGCTGGTCGCCCGATTGAAACTCTGATCGATTTCGAAGGAAAGGCGCGGCGCATGCTTCAATTGGGTTTCCGCGGCGATTGCGCTGCGCAGGAAAGGCGAGGCGCGGCGCAGGGCGGATACGATTTCATCGGCTTCGTCCCCGCCAAGCGGCATGACATAGGCAGTCGCATTCTTGAGATCCGGGCTTACCCGGATTTCACTGACCGTGATGGATACGTTCTGCAGAACCGGATCGCGCAGAACACCCCGCGCGAGCACGTCGACAAGCGCATGGCGCAGGGATTCTCCTACGCGCAACTGCCGTTGTGATGGGGATCTGTTTTTGCGCATACCATCCAAACCCGCGTGGCCCGGATGACCGGGCAACGCGACAGGCGCTGAAATTGCCAAAAAGCGGGGCCTATAGCTCGCGCTGAATTTCTTCGACTTCGTAACATTCGATGACATCGCCCTGTTTGATGTCGTTGTAATTTTCGAATGCTATGCCGCACTCATAGCCGTTCTGCACTTCGCGGACATCGTCCTTGAAACGCTTGAGCGTCTTGAGCGCGCCGTCGAAGACGACGACGTCATCCCGCAGCAAACGCACCTTGGTGCCCCGGCGGATATAACCTTCCGTGACGTAGCAGCCCGCAACCTTGCCTGTCTTGGTGATGTTGAAGACCTCGCGCAGCTCGGCGTATCCGATGACCTTTTCCTTTATTTCCGGTGCCAGCAGGCCGCTCATCAGGCCCCGCATGTCGTCGATCAGGTCGTAAATGATCGAATAGTACCGGATATCAACATGCTCCTGTTTCGCAAGGGCGCGGGCCTGCGGATTGGCGCGGACGTTGAAGCCCAGAATGATCGCCTGCGATGCCCCGGCAAGGGCGACATCGGATTCGGAAATCCCGCCGACGCCGGAATGCAGGATGGCGCATTTGACCTCGTCCGTCTCCATGCCTTTCAGCGAGGCGGAAATGGCCTCGACCGACCCCTGGACGTCGCCCTTCAAAAGGATCGGCATCGTGGCGGCCTCGCCATCCTTGATCCGGTCGAACATCTGCTCCAGCGTACCGCGCGAGCCGACTGCGATCTGGGCGTCGCGCGCCTTGCGCTGCCGGTAGGCGGCAATCTCGCGGGCCCGGGATTCATCGGCAACGACGGCAAAATCGTCGCCTGCGGCCGGAGCGCCCTGGGCACCCAGAACCTCAACCGGCATCGCCGGTCCGGCTTCCTGTACATTGTCGCCGTGATCGTTGATCAGGGCGCGAACGCGGCCCCATTCGGCGCCGGCAATGAAAATGTCGCCGACGCGCAGCGTTCCGCGCGTGATCAGCACCGTTGCGACGGCGCCGCGGCCATGCTCCAGCCGGGCCTCGACAACGGCACCCTTGGCTTCGCGATCGGGATTGGCGCTCAGCTCCATCAATTCCGCCTGAAGCACAATGGCTTCTTCCAGCAAGTCGATATTGGTGCCGACAGTCGCCGAAATTTCAATGTCCTGAACATCGCCGCCCAGCGTTTCGACAACGATTTCGTGCGACAGCAGTTCATTGCGAATCTTGTTCGGGTCGGCATTCGGCCGGTCGATCTTGTTGATCGCGACAATGATCGGCACGCCGGCTGCCTTGGCGTGATGAATGGCTTCGACCGTTTGCGGCTGCACCGTGTCATCCGCGGCGATAACCAGCACGACAATGTCGGTGACGCTGGCGCCGCGCGCACGCATGGCGGTAAACGCCTCATGGCCCGGCGTGTCCAGGAAGGTGATCATGGCGCCGGTCGACAGCTTAACCTGATACGCGCCGATATGCTGGGTAATGCCCCCCGCTTCGCCGGACACGACGTTGGCCTTGCGCAGGGTATCCAGCAGCGAGGTCTTGCCGTGATCGACATGGCCCATGACGGTAACGATCGGCGCCCGGGGCACCAGCGACGCTTCCGTATCGACCTCGCCTTCAATGCCGATTTCGACATCCGACTCCGCAACGCGGCGGATGTTGTGGCCGTATTCGGATACGACAATTTCCGCCGTATCGGCGTCGATTGTCTGGTTCGCGGTCACCATGACGCCGGATTTCATCAACGTCTTGATTACATCCACTGTCCGGACCGCCATCCTGTTCGCCAGGTCCGAGATGGAAATTGTTTCCGGAATCACGACGTCGCGCACGAACTTGCTCGAATCGGAATCCGCCAGCATGTCCCGCGACCGCTGTTTTTCCCGCTCGCGCGCCCGCTTCAGGGAAGCAATGCTGCGCGCGCGTTCCAGCGTACCGCCTTCATCCTCCAGCGCCTGCGTAATCGTCAGCTTCGATGCGCGCCGGCGCGGCTCCTGCCGGGCACGCAATGTCTGCGTGCGCTTGGCATCCGGTCGGGCCGCGGCCACGCGACGCCCCGTATCCTCGTCGGATTCGTCTTCGTCGATGACCGGCTTGCGGGGCTCCGCCGGCCGGGTTTTCTCGGGTACGGGCGGCACAACCTCAAGCGCCGGTTCCGGCGCAGCGGGTTCCGGCTCCGCCGGCTTTCCGGCCGCCTCTTTTCGCGCCTTTTCCTCGGCAACGCGGCGGGCCTCTTCCTCCAGCAGCCGCGCGGCCTCGCGCGCCTTGGCCGCCTTTTCCTCTTCCAGCCTTTCACGCTCACCCTGTTCAGCCGCGCTGTGCAGGGCACGCAGCCGTGTTGCACGCTCCCCTTCGGTCAGCTGGCTCTCACCGGGCGGCAGAATGGTTGCCGGGTCATCCTGCAGGGACAAAGTCTGCCCGCGCTTCTGCACTTCCTGCATGCCGCCGCCGACGGCGCGCTCGAAGGTACGCTTGCGCTTCACCTCGACGGTAACGGCTTTCGTCCGGCCATGGCTGAAGCTTTGCCGAACCTGACCGGTCTCGACCGTTTTCTTCAGTTCCAGCCGGCTTGGCTTGTTCAAGCTCAGCTTAACGTCAGGATCTTTGCTTTCACTCATCGTCTTCCTCGTTCTCCGGCGGCGGCCGGAAGCCGGATAGCTTTGCGGTATTCTGGGTCAGCTTCGTCGCCAATCCGCCAGACGCCACGGCAACATGCACCGATCTGTCGCGGGCAAATGCGACGCCTAGTTCTTCAGCCCGTAGCACTGTAACCACCGGGACGCCGCGGGTCATCCGCTGCAATTTCTCGCGGCCGTCCGCTGCGCCATCAAGGGCCGAAAACAGCAATGCCGCCTGCCCCTGCTGCAACCAGCTGCGGACTTTTACAAACCCGGCAACTGCCTGTCCCGCGCGGCGCGCGAGCCCCAGCAAGTCCGTGCATTGCCGCACCAGCAGACTTTCAATCCGATCGTCCAGCCGGTCATCCACAATCACGGCGTGGCGGGCCGCACGGTCGAACATTCTTCGGTCACATGCCGTCTTAATGCTAATTCGGTCCGCGCTCAACCAAATTCCACGTCCGGGCAGTCGCCCGGTAATGTCCGGCACGATGGAATTGTCCGGCCCGACCACGAAACGCAGCAACTCCGTCATCGGTTTCGAGACGTTGGATGCGATGCATCGGCGATGCGATTCCACGCTGTTGTCCAGCGCTAGGCAATCGTCCGGTGCCTCGAGTATCTGTGCTGCGACCATCGTGGCGATACCTGTTTCAAACCTCTGCCCGCTCGTCTTGCAGTGCGCGCTCTTCCTGGGCTTTTTCCTCGGCAGCCAGTTTTTCCAGCTCCGCGGCGCGCAATTCTTCCTCGGTAAACCAGCCCGCGGCAATACGCGCCTGCATGATCAGGTCATTGGCTTCCGCTTCACGCATCTCGAACGATGCAAAATAGCCGTCTTCCGGATCGGTCAGTTCGTCGGATGCCAGATCGGCGAAATCCTCAATCGTCTTGACGCCGTTTTCGCCAAGCTTGATCAGCATTTGCGGCGTCAGCCCCGGCAATGCGACGAGGTCGTCCGTGACGCCGAGTTCGCGCCGCCGGTCGGTCAAGCGGGCGCTTTCCGCTTCGAGGAAATTCTGCGCACGCAACTGCAATTGCGCCGCCAGATCGTCATCAAACCCTTCGATGCCCGAAACGTCCTCCAGCGGGACATAGGCAACTTCCTCGACCGAGGAGAACCCTTCCGTGACAAGCAGATGGGCAATAACCTCATCGATATCAAGCGCTTCGATGAAACGGGCGCTTCGCGCCAGGAATTCCTTCTGGAGGCGCTCCGATTCCTCTTCCTCGGTCAGGATATCGATATCCCAGCCGGTCAACATGGACGCGAGGCGGACATTCTGCCCCCGCCGACCGATTGCGAGGCTCAATTGTTCATCGGGCACCACGACTTCGATCTTGTTCTGCTCTTCGTCAAGGACGATCTTGGCCACTTCCGCCGGCGCCAGCGCATTGACAACGAATGTTGCCGGGTCCGGCGACCAGGGAATGATGTCGATCTTTTCGCCCTGAAGTTCCGACACAACGGCCTGCACCCGGCTGCCGCGCATGCCGACGCAGGCGCCGACCGGGTCGATGCTGCTGTCGTTCGAATGGACCGCAATCTTGGCCCGGCTGCCCGGATCGCGCGCCACGGCGTCGATTTCAATGATGCCGTCGTAGATTTCCGGCACTTCCTGGGCAAACAGCTTGGCCATGAACTGCGGATGTGTCCGCGACAGGTGAATCTGCGGCCCGCGCAGTTCCGGCCGGACGTCGAAAATATAGGCGCGGACGCGTTCGTTGCGGCGGAAATGTTCGCGCGGAAGGGACTCGTCGCGCCGCATCACGCCCTCGGCGCGGCCCAGATCGACCGTGACATTGCCGAATTCCACCCGCTTGACCAGGCCGTTGACGACTTCGCCGATGCGATCCTTGTATTCCTCGAACTGGCGTTCCCGTTCCGCTTCACGGACCCGCTGGACGATGACCTGCTTCGCCGTCTGCGCCGCGATGCGGCCGAAATCGATCGGCGGCAGCGGGTCGACAAGGAATTCGCCAATCTCGGCATCGGCCTTGCGTTCCCGGGCCCGGTCCAGGGTAAGCTGGGTCGCCTCTTTTTCGATTTCCTCGACCACCTCAAGATAACGGGCGAGCTGGATTTCGCCCGTCTTGCGGTCGATGATCGCGCGGATATCGTGCTCCAGACCGTATTTCGAGCGGCCGGCCTTTTGAATGGCCTGCTCCATCGCCTCGAGAACCTGTTCCCGGTCGATGCCCTTGTCCCGCGCCACCGCATCGGCGACCTGCAGGATTTCCATGGTAAGCTGCGCTACGTTTTCCATACGTGAATCGCCCTGTCTTATCGAGTGTTAGTGTTGAACGTCGCCGGCGCCAGCCAGCGCCAGCAATTCATCCGTGAGGATCAGTTTCGCGCGGTCGATTTCGGCAAAGGGCAGTTCGACGACTGTCCCATCGACATCAATTCGCACCGTATCGTTATCCAGTCCCGCGAGCTTGCCGCGAAACCGCCGCCGGCCATCTATCAGCCGTCGCAATTCGATCCGCGCTTCCAACCCCGCAAACCGCGCAAAATCCTTTGGCCGGGTCAACGGCCGGTCGAGGCCCGGCGAACTGACTTCCAGCGTGTAGGCCCCGCTGATCGGGTCTTCGACGTCGAATAGCGCCGAGAGCGTCCGGCTGATCGTCGCGCAATCCTCGACAACGATCGGCTTTCCGTCCAGCCGCTCAGCCATGACCTGAAGGGTCTGACGCTGCGATCCGGAAATCTGCACTCGCACCACTTCGTACCCCAGGTTTTCGAGCGGGGCGGTGATCATGTCCTCTATTCGTTTGGACGCATCCATCAGGCAGGTCCCGACCAGAAACTAAAATGGGCGGGCCCGCGGGCCCACCCAACATAACAGCCGAATTAACGGCGTATGGGATTACGCCACCTTTCTAGGGGATATTCCCGGATTTCTCAAGGGTTATCGGCGACTATTTCTCCGGAAACGCAGATAGGTGCAATGATCCCCCTTCGCCAGCGCCTTTTCCTCGTAGCGCGTTCGCTGCCAGTCTGGCGGCGGGACGCGCCAATCCGCAGCCCCGCGCGCCAGCCATTCGAAGGCGTCATGCCCGAGGGTCTCGAAAAGGATCCAGCGTATGTATTCGTCATGGTCGCTGGCGATGCGAAGCTCCGCGCCGTGCTTCAGCACGCGCGCCAGGGAGTCGAGATTTTCGCGGGAAATAAACCGACGGCGATTGTGCCGCAATTTGGGCCAGGGGTCGGGAAACAGCACGAAGCAACGGTCAATGGACCCGTCCGGCAGGACATCCAGCAGGATCCGGGCATCGTCAGCGAAAATACGGATATTGCGCGTATTCTCCCGGTCCATTTCATCGAGCAGCGATGCGACGCC
>JAQCHR010000092.1 GCA_027619655.1 Pseudomonadota bacterium | reverse complement strand
GGTCTGGGTCGGCGCGCCGACGGAACAGGATGCAGAATCGGCCGCCATGCAGGCGCTGATCGACCGGCTGCCGATCCCGGTCTGGTGGCGGCACCCGGATCTGGAGATGGCGGGATGCAATGCGGCCTATGCGGCCGCGCTGGATTGCGACACGGAGACGGTGCTGCGGGAGCGCCGCGAACTGGGCGCGGGCTACCTGGACCGGGATGGACGCAGCCTTGCGCGCCGTGCGAAGAATACCGAAAGTGCCCAGTCGGAAAGCCATCACATCATTGTCGGCGGCCGCCGGCGCCTGTTCGAATTTGCAGAAGTGCGGCTCGGTGCGCTGGGCGGCGGCATTGGCGGATTCGCGACCGACGTCACGATGATCGAAGAGGTTCAGTCCGATCTTGCATCGCATGTCGCCGCCCATGCGGAAGTGCTGGAAAGCCTGTGGGCCGCGATTGCGATATACGGGCCGGACTGGCGGCTGAAATTCTTCAATTCCGCCTTTCTCGAAATGTGGAACATAGACGCGGGTTTGCTCCACGGAGAACCGTCGCTGGGCGATGTTCTGGAAACGCTGCGGGAACGGCGGCGTCTGCCCGAGTACCTCGACTTCCAGGCGTTCAAGCAGGAATCCGCGGCACTGTTCAATACATTGATCGAGCTGCGCGACGAGTTGCTGAATCTTCCCGACGAACGGACCCTGCGCATGGTTGTGTCCTCGCATCCCATGGGCGGCCTGCTGTTCGTATATGAAAACGTCACGGACAGTCTGGCGCTGGAGCGGTCGTACAATACGCTGACCGAAGTGCAGCGGGAAACGCTGGACAATCTGCATGAGGCCGTGACGGTGTTTGGCGCCGATGGCAGGCTGAAGCTGTGGAATGCGGAAGCGGCCGTCATGTGGAACTTTGCCATGACGGAAGCCAGCTTCGACATGCATATCGGCGACATACTGGAACAGACCCGCGACCAGTTTCCGCCGGTCGAAGACTGGCCGGCGCGCAAACAGCGGCTGATTCTGGCGGTAACGGAACCGAAACCGCAATCCGGGCGGTTGCGGCGAATCGATGGCCGGGTCATCGACTACAACTGCGTTCCACTGCCGGATGGCGGTTGTCTGCTGGGGTATATCGACGTGACCGACGGGGCGCGCGTGCAGCAGGCGCTGGAAGAACGCAACCTTGCGCTGGAAGCCGCCGACCGCATGAAGTCGGACTTTATCGCCAATGTCAGCTATGAGCTCCGCACGCCGCTGAATGCGATTATCGGCTTTACGGAAATTCTCGATAACCGGTATTTCGGCGAACTGACAGCGCGGCAGGGCGAATACGTGCAAAGCGTCCTGCAGGGGTCCAACCATCTGATGACGCTGATCAACGATATCATCGATCTGGCAACGATCGAGGCCGGTTACCTGACGCTGGAGCTCGGCACGGTGAATGTCCACGATGCCCTGGTCAATCTGCTGCCGGTCTTCCGGAAACGCGCCGGCGATTCCGGATTGGAACTCAATTTCGACTGTCCTGTGGATATCGGCACAATCGTCGCCGACGAACGGCGAATCCGCCAGGCGGTTTATAACCTGATCACCAATGCGGTACAGTTCACGCCCGACGGGGGCACTGTAACCCTGTCGGCGCGCCGCGCCGCGGATGGCATGACGATCGCGGTCGTCGATACCGGCATCGGCATTGCGCCGGAAGATACCGGCAGGATGCTGGAGAAATTCGAACGGGGGCACAGCGACTCCCGTGAGTCCGGGGCAGGTTTGGGACTCGCGCTGGTGAAGCACCTTGTTGAGCTGCATGGTGGCTCGATTGTGGTGGAAAGCCAGCTCGGCAAGGGAACCAGAATTGAGTGCCGGCTGCCGCTCGACGCGTCCGCGGCGAGCCCCGCAGGGAAACCGAAAGAGGCCGTTGCATGATCGCCGCGGGGTCGCATATCCGGGAGACGACGGCTTCGGATGGCAGTATCACCATCGACTTGCCTGATGAAAAGGCGACGGCAGCGCTCGCCGGACGCCTGGCGCCCTTGCTCCGGGGCGGCGATGTCGTGGCGTTTCGTGGCGACCTTGGCGCCGGCAAGACCAGCCTGGCCCGCGCGCTGATCCGGGCGTTGGGCGACCCGGCCGAACCGGTGCCCAGCCCGACATTCACGCTGGTGCAGACCTATTCCTTGCCGGCGTTTGACCTGTGGCACTTCGACCTGTACCGGCTGGAATCGGCCGAGGATGCGTTCGAACTCGATATCGAGGAAGCGTTTGCCGGCGGCGTGTCACTGATCGAATGGCCCGACCGGCTGGGCCGCTGGCTGCCGGAGCGCCGCCTCGAAATCGCCCTGAATTTTACCGATGACGGCGAATCGCGGCGCGCGGTTCTGTCCGGGTGTGGCGACTGGGCCGCGCGACTGGCGTCGCTGCGCGATGACTGACAGGGAAGCGCGGATCAAGGCGTTCCTGTCGGCGCAGGGCTGGGGCCAGGCCGAACGGCGGCCGCTTGCCGACGATGCCTCTTTCCGGCGGTACGAACGGTTGCGGGAGTCCGGGCGCCGCGCCATCCTGATGGATGCGCCGCCGCCGCGGGAAAACGTGGTTCCCTTCCTGGATATCGATGCCACCCTGTGCGGGATGGGGTTCAGCGCGCCGGAAATATTCGCAGAGGACCGGGCGGCGGGCTTGCTGCTGCTGGAGGATTTCGGCGACGCGACCTATACCAGCGCGCTGGCCAACGATCCCGCTTGCGAGGCGGAACTCTACACGCTTGCTGTCGATACGCTGATCGCCCTGCACAGGCGTTTCGCCGGCGCTGACGGGATCCCGCCCTATGACCTGCCCCGCCTGATGACGGAGGCAAACCTGCTCGTCGAATGGTATTACCCGGCGGTATACGGCAGGGATGCGCCGCCCGCCCTGTGCCGGGAATTCGAGGAACTGTGGCGCACCGCGTTTGACGCCCTGCCCGCATCCGCCGGGACACTGGTGCTGCGCGACTATCATGTCGACAACCTGATGTGGCTGCGGGATCGGGAGGGCGTGCAGGCCTGCGGCTTGCTCGATTTCCAGGACGCCGTGATCGGCCATCGGGCCTATGACATGGTATCGCTGCTGGAGGATGCCCGCCGTGACGTGCCGGGCGGTCTTGCCCGCACATTGCTTGACCGGTACCTGGGCGCGTTTCCGGAAATCGGACCCGACGGCTTCCGCCAGGCCTACGCGATGTATGGCGCGCAACGCAGCACCAAGATCCTGGGCATCTTCACGCGGCTCGACCGCCGGGACGGCAAGCCCGTCTACCTGAAACATATCGCGCGCGTCTGGCGCTGGCTGGAAGGCGATCTGTCGCATCCCGCGCTTGCCGGGCTGAAATCCTGGTTCGATCGCGAATTTCCAACTGAATCGCGGATTGCGCTGTCAGCGAAGGCGGGTGCATGACAATGCGGATCAGGACAGCGATGGTGCTGGCTGCCGGCCGCGGCACGCGTATGCGCCATCTTTCCAAAGCGCGGCCAAAGCCGTTGACGGTGCTGGCCGGCCGGATATTACTCGACCGGGTGCTGGATCACCTGGAAGCCGCCGGCGTGGAACGGATTGTCGTCAACACCCATTACATGGGCGAGATGATTACCGAACATCTTTCCGGGCGGGCGAATATCATCCTGTCCCCCGAAGAAGTCCTGCTGGAAACCGGCGGCGGCGTGCGGCTTGCATTGCCGCATCTGGGCGACGACCCGTTCTTTGTCATCAACAGCGACGCGGTCTGGGGCAACGGGCCCACCCCGGCGCTGCAACGACTGGCGGCGGCGTGGCGCGACGATTCGATGGACGCCCTGCTGCTGCTGCAGCGCATGGTGGCGGTCGCGGGCACCAGCAACCGCGGCGATTTCTTCCTCGATCCGCTGGGCAGGATACGCCGCCGCGACAGCCGGGAAATCGCTGCTTTTCTGTTCGCCGGTGTCCAGATCCTGCACCCGCGCCTGTTCGACGGATCGCCGGAGGGCGCGTTTTCCCTGAACCGGCTTTACGATGCGGCGCAGGCGGCGGACCGACTGTACGGCATCGTCCATGACGGCGAATGGTACCATGTCGGCACGCCCGAGCAGCTGCAACAGGCCGAATTCGACCTGACGCTGGGCGACGCCCTGGTCAACAGTCGCTGATGGCCGGCGTCTTCACCATCCCGCCCGGCGCCGCCTTCGTGGATGCGCTGGCCGCGGGTATCCTTGGCGAAACCGGCGACGATCCTTCCGCGCTGCTCGACTACACCATCCTGCTGCCGACGCGGCGGGCCTGCCGGTCGCTGCGCGATGCCTTCCTGCGCGCTGGCGATGGCCGGGCGATGCTGTTGCCGACGATGCGGCCGCTGGGCGATGTGGATGAAGATGAATTCGCCTTCCACGAAGCGCCCGAGCCGGGCGGTGTCGAGGCGCCGCCGGTCATTCCCGCATTGCACCGGAGATTGCTGCTGACGCGGCTGATCCTCGGCTGGGACCGTGCCGGGGCGGAAATATCGGTCGACCAGGCGGCGCGGCTGGCCGTGGAACTGGAACGGCTGCTGGACCAGGTGCAGACCGAACGCCTGTCCTTCGACGGTCTGAAGGACCTCGTACCGGAGGATTTCGCCGAACACTGGCAGAAGGTACTGGCCTTCCTCACCATCCTGACCGAGCACTGGCCCGCGGTGGTGCGTGAGCAGGGTGGAATCGACCAGGCCGAACGACGCAACCTTCTGCTTGATTCATTGTCGGCCCTGTGGGCGCATTCGCCGCCGCCGGGCCATGTGATCGCCGCCGGATCGACGGGCAGTATCCCCGCGACCGCGGACCTGCTGGCCACGGTTGCGGCCATGCCGAATGGCCGCGTGGTATTGCCCGGACTGATCCGCGATACGGACAGCCGGACGCAGGAAGCGATCGAACGCGACCAGACCCATCCGCAACACAATCTGGCGCGGTTGCTGCGGCGCATGGAAATGACGCCCGATGCGGTGCAGGACTGGCCCGGAATCGCACCGCCCGGCCCGCGGACCCGGCTGATCGCCGAAGTCATGCGGCCCGCCGAAACCACGCAGGCCTGGCGCCTGCTCGAAGAACTACCCGCCGGCGCGCTGGACGGGGTGCAGCGCGTCGATTGTGCGGATTCGGCCGAGGAAGCAGGCGTCATCGCGCTCATCCTGCGACAGGCGCTGGAGGACAGCACGCGCACTGCGGCGCTGGTGACGCCGGACCGGAAGCTGGCGCGCCGGGTCACGGCGGAACTGCGCCGCTGGAACATCGATATCGACGACTCGGCGGGCGAACCGCTGATGACCACAGCGCCGGGCAGCTTCATGCGCCTGATCGCGGCGATGGTCGCCGGCCGTTTCGCGCCGGCCCCCCTGCTGGCCGTGCTGAAGCACCCCCTCGCGGCGGGCGGGCGGCAGCCCGTCGCCTTCCGGAACGGCGCACGGTTACTGGAACGGATGGTCCTGCGCGGCCCGAGACCCGGCGCGGGGACTGCCGGGCTGCGGGCGGCGATACCCGATGGCAGCGCCGAATCCGCCACGCTGACCGCTTTCCTCGATTCGCTGGAGGACATGACCCGGCCGCTGGTATCGGTCGTTGAAAGCGGGGATGCGCGGCTGGAGGCGTATCTGGAAGCGCATGTCGCCACGGCCGAGGCGCTGGCGGCGAGCGATGTGGAATCCGGCGCGGAACGGCTGTGGCGGGGCGATGCCGGGGAAATGCTCGCCCAGTTCATCGCCGAATTGCGCCATGCGGCCGAACTCCTGCCGCCGGTGGATCCCGGCGCCTATCCGGCCCTGCTCGATTCGCTGATGAACGGCGCGACCGTCCGCCCGCGCTATGGCCGCCACCCGCGGCTGGCGATCCTGGGGTTGCTGGAAGCGCGGCTGCAGCGCCCCGACCTGCTGGTGCTGGGCGGGCTGAACGAAGGCGTCTGGCCGCCCGATCCGCAGCCGGATCCCTGGCTCAGCCGGCCGATGCGGGAACGCTTCGGCCTGCCGTTGCCGGAACGGCGCATCGGCCTGACCGCGCATGATTTCGTGCAGGCTTTCGCGGCGCCGGAAATCGTCCTGACACGCGCGGCCAAGACCGATGGGCAACCGACCGTGCCGTCGCGCTGGCTGACGCGGCTCGACGCCGTGCTGCGCGGCGTCGGGCAGGAAAACGCGCTGCAGGCGGGGCCCAGCCAGTGGCGCGCCATTCGCGCCTTGCTGCACCAGCCGGCCTGTCCGGTCACCCCTATCCTTCCGCCCGCCCCCCGCCCGCCGCTGGCGGCCCGGCCCCGGCGCCTGTCGGTAACCCAGATCGAAGCCTGGATGCGCGATCCTTACACGATCTATGCCCGCCACATATTGAAGCTGCGGCCACTGGACCCGCTGGACGCGGATCCGGGCGCGGCGGAGCGCGGCACCTTCATCCATGACGCGCTGGACCAGTTCCTGCGCGAGTACCCCGATACATTGCCGCCGGATGCGCTGGACAAGCTGCTGGCATTCGGCACGGCGGCCTTCGGCGATGCCCTGGTGCGTCCCACCGTCCGGGCGTTCTGGTGGCCCCGGTTCGAGCGCATCGCCGATTGGTTCGTCGAAAACGAAGCCGTCCGGCGCGGCGAAATACGCCAGGCGTATTCCGAAGCCGAGGGCCGGCTGGACATGCCCGCCGCCTATGCGCCGTTCGCGCTGACCGCGAAGGCGGACCGGATCGACCGGCTGGCCGACGGCAGCTACGAAATCATCGATTACAAGACCGGCGCCCCGCCCTCGAATGTCGAGGTCGGCCTCGGCTATGCGCCGCAGCTTGCGCTGGAGGCGGTTATCCTGCGCGGCGGCGGATTTACAGCGGTGCCCGAAGGCGATGTGGGGAAACTCGCCTACTGGCAGTTGGGCGGCGGCGAACCGCCCGCCACGATCCGTCCGGTGGGCGGCGATGCGGGCGACCTGGCCGACGCGGCGGAAGCCGGGCTTATGGCGCTGATTGAATCTTTCGACAACCCGGACACGCCCTATGCCGCGGTGCCGCGGCCGGACCGGGCTCCGCGGTTCAATGACTATGCGCATCTGGCCCGCCTTCGCGAATGGGGCGACGGATGACCGCCGATATGATCACGGAAGCCGGCGCCGCGCAGCGCCGGGCGGTGCATCCCGAAGCCAGCGTCTGGGTTGCCGCCTCGGCGGGCAGCGGCAAGACCAAGGTGCTGACCGACCGGGTGCTGGCGCTGCTGCTGGACGAGACCCGGCCGGAACGGATCCTCTGCCTCACCTTTACCCGCGCGGCGGCGGCGGAAATGGCAGTCCGGATCAACCGGCGGCTGGCCGGTTGGGCCACCGAACCGGATGATGCGGTTCGCCGGGATATCGCCCTGCTGCTGGGGATCGCGCCGGCGGATGACCAGCTTGACCGCGCGCGACGGCTGTTTGCACAGGTGTTGGATGTGCCGGGCGGGCTCAAGGTCCAGACGATCCACAGTTTCTGCCAGTCGCTGCTGGCGCGGTTTCCGCTGGAAGCCGGGATCGCCCCGCATTTCGAGGCGATGGACGACCGCAGCGCCGCCGAACTCATGCTGGCGGCCCGGGACAAGGTCCTGACGGCGGCGCGGCAGGGGAGCGACCTTGCGGATGCGCTCAAGATTGTCAGTGGCCATATCCAGGAGGAACAGTTCGCGGCGCTGATGGATGGTATGGCGCAGAACCGCAGCCGCATCCGTCGCCTCGTCGATCTGTACAAGGACGGGCTGGGCGATGCGGTCTGCCGCAAGCTGGGAGTCGCGCCGGGGCAGACCCCGGCGGATGTGATTTCCCGGGCGTGCTGGGATGCGGCGGTGGATACCGCGGCGCTGACCCGGGCGGGGGAGGCGCTGCTGGCGGGCACGCCGAAGACCGACCAGCCCCGGGGGCTGACCCTGCTGCAATGGCTGAGGGCGAACCCGGTGCGGCGGCAGGCGATGTTTGCCGAATATGCCGCCGCCTTCCTGACCCAGGCGGGCGATCCCCGGTCGCGCCTGATTACTGCCAAACCGGCGGACGCCGCGCCGGGTGCGGCGGAAGCGCTGGGTGCGGAGGCGGAACGGCTCGCCGGGGTGATGGATGAACGCCGCGCGGTGGTGACGGCGGAGGCGACGGTGGCGCTGTTGCGGCTGGGCACGGCGCTGCTGGATGAATATGAGAAATCCAAAGCGGCACTGGCGCGGCTGGATTATGACGACCTGATCCTCAAGACCATCGCCTTGCTGGGGCGGAATGTCGATGCGGCCTGGGTGCTGTACAAGCTGGATGGCGGGTTGGACCATATCCTGATCGACGAGGCGCAGGATACCAACCTGGCGCAATGGGCCATTGTCGAGGCGCTGACGACGGAGTTCTTTTCCGGCGCCGGCGCGCGGGCGGAAACCCGGACGGTATTTACCGTGGGCGATGCGAAGCAGTCGATTTTCAGCTTCCAGGGCGCCGATCCGACGGCGTTCACCCATATGCGCGAAGTCTTTCGCAAGCAGGTGGAAGCCGCGGCAAAGCCCTGGGAAGCGGTGGACCTGAACTGGTCCTTCCGGTCGGCCGCGCCGATCCTCGATGCGGTCGATGCGGTATTCGGCATGGACCCGGCGCGTGACGGGGTGGCGCCGGACGGCGAACCGATCGTGCATCGCGCGGTGCGCGCGGGGCATGCCGGGCTGGTCGAAATCTGGCCGGCTGTCGGGCCGCGCGACGCGCCCGATGCCTCGCCGTGGTCGCCGCCGCTGGACCGGGAGGCAGCGGACAATCCCTCCGCCCGGCTGGCGAATGTGCTGGCCGGGAAAATCGAGGGCTGGATCGGCCGCGAGGTTCTGGCCTCGCGCGGCCGCACTGTCCGCGCCGGCGATATCATGGTGCTGGTGCGCCGCCGCAACCAGTTTGTCGACCAGTTCGTCCGCGCGCTCAAGACGCGCGGCATCCCGGTCGCGGGGGTTGACCGGATGGCGCTGGCCGAACAGCTTGCGGTAATGGATCTCATCGCGCTGGGCGAATTCCTTCTCCTGCCGGAAGACGACCTGACCCTCGCCACCGTCCTGAAGGGGCCGTTTGTCGGGCTGGACGATGACAACCTGTTTGCACTGGCCTATGACCGGGGCGATGTCTCGCTGTGGCAGCGGCTGGCCGCCGATCCCCGTTACGCGGCAACATATCGCTGGCTTTCCGCCCTGCTGGCGCGGGTCGATTTCGCGCCGCCCTTCGAGCTGTTCTCCCATGTCCTTACCGCGCCGGTGGCGGATGGCGAATCCGGGCGGCAACGGCTTGTCGCCCGGCTGGGGGTCGAGGCGGAGGACCCGGTCGAGGAATTCATGAACCTGGCGCTGGAACACGAACGGCTCAACCCGCCATCGCTGCAGGGGTTCCTGCACTGGCTGAAGGCGGGCGACCAGATTGTGAAGCGGGACATGGAACACGGCAGCCGCGACGAGGTGCGCGTCATCACGGTGCACGGGGCGAAAGGACTGCAGGCACCGATCGTCATCCTGCCCGATACGATGGCGGCACCACGGTCCAGCCCCGAGTTGCTGTGGTCGGAGGGTATCCTGCTGTGGCCGCCCAATCGCGGCTATGAAAGCGCGGTCAGCGCCACGGCCCGCGCGGCAGCGAACCTGCGCCGCGACCAGGAATACCGGCGGCTGCTCTATGTCGCCATGACGCGCGCCGAAGACAGGCTCTATATCTGCGGCGCGGCGGGTCGGCAGGCGCCGCCGGATACCTGCTGGTACGCCATGGCGCAGGCGGGACTGGCGACGGTCGGCGCGCCCTTCGGTTTTTCCGCCGATGACGCCGATGGCTGGGAGGGCGAGGGAATCCGGCTGTCGAGCGAGCAGGTTGCGGAGAGCGAACCGGATGCCGCCAGTATCGCCGATGACGAGCCGCCGGCCGAGACGCTGCCCTGGATGTATGCGCCGGCGCCGCCCGAACCGACGCCGGTCAGGCCGCTGACGCCGTCACGGCCGGCCATGGACCCGCCGGTCGTATCGCCGTT
>JAQCHR010000091.1 GCA_027619655.1 Pseudomonadota bacterium | reverse complement strand
TCAATAAGATAGACCAGATTCACATGGTTGTTGGATCGCCAACGGTGATTCCAACCAACCATGATCTGACCTAGATTTCAGGCCCCGTTCCGCGCCATGATACGCGCCAACATTAAAAAGCCAGATACGGGGGAGAGACATTATGAGCGGCACAGTCAAGCGGATCGGCGCAAAGGCGCTGAAGGCGGCATTCCATGATGGCGGCGAAATCGCGCTGCTGGATGCGCGCGAGGAAGTGCCGTTCGACGCGCGCCACCTGCTGATGGCGTCCTGCGTGCCGCTGGGGCGAATGGAGGCGCTGGCCGGCGACCTGGTACCGCGCCGCGATACACGCGCTGTGTGGTGCGATGACGGCGAAGGCTACGCCGAACGGGCGGCCGCGCGCATGGCGGCGCTGGGCTGGTCGGATGTTTCGGTGCTGGACGGCGGCATCGACGCCTGGGACGCCGCCGGCTTCCCGATGTACAGCGGCGTGCATGTGCCCAGCAAGGCCTTCGCCGAAGTCGTCGAACACGAAGCCGGCACGCCCTATATCTCCGCGGCGGAGCTGAAGGCGCTGATGGACAGCAAGGCGGATATCGCGATCTTCGACAGCCGGTCCTACGAGGAATATCACAGCAACAGCATCCCCGGCGCGATCAGCGTGCCGGGCGCGGAGCTGGTGTACCGCTTCAAGGACCTGACGCCGTCACCGGATACGATGGTCATCGTCAATTGCGGCGGGCGGACGCGCAGCATCATCGGCGCGCAGTCGCTGATCAATGCCGGGGTGCCGAACAAGGTCGTCTCCCTGATGAACGGCACCCAGGACTGGCACCTGGCGGGGTACGAGGTGGTCAAGGACGCGACGCGCCGGCCGCCGCCGGTTTCGCCGGCGGGGCTGAAGGCGGCGCAGGATGCCGCCGCGAGGGTCGCGCAACGCGCCGGGATCAGGACCATCGACGCCGCAACGCTGGAATCCTGGCGCGCCGATACAAAACGGACATTGTATGTGCTGGATGTCCGCACCCCTGAGGAATACGCGGCGGGGCATCTGCCGGGTGTCCGTCCCGCGCCGGGCGGGCAGCTGATCCAGGAAACCGACGTGTTCTGCGGCGCCTGGGGCGCGCGGGTCGTACTGGTGGACGACAATGGCGTCCGCGCGACCATGACCGCGTCCTGGATGCAGCAGATGGGCTGGGATGCGGCGATCATGCGGTTTGACCCCGCGGCGCCGGGGCTGGCAACCGGCCCTTATGCGCCGGTGGTACTCGGAGCCGATGCCGTAACCGTCGCGACCATCGAACCGGCCGCGCTGCAGGACCGGCTGACGGCAGGCGGGACTCTCGTCGTCGACCTGGATTACAGCCGCCCCTACCGCGCGGGGCATATCCCCGGCGCCTGGTATGCGATGCGCACGGAACTGGAAACGGCGCTGGCGAAACTGCCGGCCCATTACGCGCTGGTCTTCACGTCACCGGATGGCGCGCTGGCACGGCTTGCGGCGGCGGAGGCCGGCGGCACGGCGATGGCGCTGGCCGGCGGCACAAGCGCGTGGCAGGCGGCTGGGCTGCCGCTGGAAACCGGTGAGGGCCATCTGGCCAGCACGCCGGCCGATATCCGCCTGAAAGCGCGCGAACAGGGCAAGGATGTCGAAGAGGCCATGCGCGAATACCTTGCCTGGGAAATCGAGCTGGTGAACCAGATGGCCGCGGATGAAGAACAGCGGTTTAAAGTGTTGGCTTGATCCCTGACGCGGCAAGGCGCAATTATCCGGCATGAAAATCGTCGAAACGAAGATCCACACGATTCCCGTCAACCATCGCGGCAACTGGGTCCTGGTCCAGCTCACATCGGCGGACGGGTTGAGCGGCTGGGGCGAGGCCAGCGACTCGCGCGACGAAGCGGCCTGCATCGCGGAAATCGAACGGATCGGCCGGCGCCTCACCCGCCGGGATATCGCGCCGCTGGACGCCGCTGCCGGGTTGATGGACCGCATATCGGCGACGGACCGGCTGGCCCGGACACCGCCCAGCGCCGTCGCCCAGGCCCTGTACGACCTGGCTGCCCGGCAGAAAGGCGTGCCGGTCGCCAGGATGCTGGCGGGCAACGCCAAGGTCCGGACCACTGTGCCGGTCTACGCCAATGTGAACCGCATGTGCGCCAGCCGCGATGCGGCGACCATCGCCGCGGCGGGGAAACAGGTCATCGACGCCGGCATCACAAGGGTAAAATTCGCGCCCTTCGACGAAGTCTCCCCCAAGGCGCTGGCCAGTAAAGGCGAAAGCGTTGTCGATCCCGGCGTGGCGCGGCTGACGGCGCTGCGCGAGGCCATCGGCAGCAATGCCACGCTGATGATCGACTGCCACTGGCGCTTCACCCACGACACCGGCCCGCTGCTGGCGGAAATTGCAAAATCGCTGGATATCGGGTGGATCGAGGACCCGTTCGATTCCTGGGACCGGGCCGCGGCCGACAAACTGCGCCAGCAATCCGGCGGCCGCGTCACCGGCGGCGAGGACCTGTTCACCTGCGAGGCGCTGGAGAAGCTGATCAAGAGCGGCTGCATCGACGTCGCTATCGCCGACGTGAAATTCGTCGGCGGCACCGGCGAACTGGACCGCATCTGCAAGATGGCGGCCCGCCATGGCGTCGCCTTCGCCCCGCATAACCCGAGCGGCCCGCTCTGTACCGCGGCCAGCGCGCATGTGGTCGCCGCCAACCGGAATGCGGAAATCCTGGAATTCCCCTATGGCGAAGTGGCCTGGCGCAACCGGCTGGCGCAGGGCGAGCGGTTGCTTGGCGGAGTGCTTCAGGTTTCCGGCCCCGGTTACGGCATCGATATCCGGCCGGAACGGGCGGGCGCGCCCGTGCTGGCAGCCCTGTAGGAAGCGCATTTGTACACCGTCAGCAAGCCGGCCGACGGGCCCTTCACCACATCGGAACTGGTGATCATCACCTTACCCGTGCTGGCGGCGTCGCTGCTGCACGCGGTCAATATGAGCACCGCCTATGTGGCGCTGCCGAGCATGCAGGGCAACCTGTCGGCCAGCCCGGACCAGATCAGCTGGGTCATCACCGCCTTCGTCGTCGCCAGCGCCGTCGGCACCATCCTGACCGGCTGGGTCAGCCAGCGAATCGGCCGCCGGCAGCTGTTCCTCGCATCCATCGTCGGTTTCACCGTCACCTCGATGCTGTGCGCCCTGTCGACCAGCCTGGGCGAGGTGGTGTTGATGCGGGCGCTGCAGGGCTTTGTCAGCGCCCCGCTGCTGCCCGTTTCGCAGGCGATCATGCTGGATACCTATCCCAAGCGCCGGCACGGCTTCGCCATGAGCATCTGGTCGATGGGCATGATCCTGGGTCCCGTGGTCGGGCCGACGCTCGGCGCGATGCTGACCGAATGGTATGACTGGCGCTACGTTTTTTTCATGAATGTCCCGCTGGGGCTGCTCGCCTTTGTCGGGATATTCCTGACGCTTCCGGCGACGCCGTCCCGGCGCCACGGCCTGGACTGGATCGGCGTCATCTCGCTGATCCTGGCCGTGGTCTGCCTGCAGATGGTGCTGGATCGCGGCGAACGGCTGGACTGGTTCGACTCGCTGGAAATCCTCATTGAATCGGCCGTCGCTGCGCTGGCGTTCTACATTTTAATCGCGCACAGCCTGACCGCCGCGGCGCCCTATATCAACCTGTCGATCTTCCGGGACCGCAATTATGTCGTCGGGGTCTGCCTGATCTTCATCTTCGGCATCGCGGTGTTTTCCAGCCTGTTCATCCTGCCACTGTTCCTGCAGAACGTGCAGGA
This sequence comes from Pseudomonadota bacterium, assembly GCA_027619655.1. Lineage (GTDB taxonomy): Bacteria > Pseudomonadota > Alphaproteobacteria > UBA8366 > MarineAlpha4-Bin1. The sequence goes on along the minus strand of JAQCHR010000091.1, from coordinate 6,251 downwards.
CTACCCGGTGCTGGCCGCGGGATGGATGGTGTCTATGCGCGGCGTCGGTACCATGATCGCAATGCTGGCGGGCGGGATACTGGCCGGGTTAATCCCGGCGAAATACCTGATCCTGAGTGGCCTCGCCTGCGTCGGCGTCAGCGCGATCTACATGACCGGCTGGAACGCCGAGGTCTCCGCCATGGAAATCGCCTGGCTGACAATGATCAACGGCTTCGGCGTCGGCATCATGTGGGTGACGCTTACCACGGTGACCTTCTCCACCCTGAACTCGGAATTCCGGACCGAGGGGGCGGCGCTGTTCGCGCTGATTCGCGCTATCGGCGCCAGCATGGGCACCTCGGTCATCGTCGCGATCCTGGTGCGCTCGACCCAGGTCAATTACAGCGAGCTGCGCGACCATATCAACCCGTTCAACGAATCCCTTCACCAGCCCGGCGCAACCGCCATGGGAAGCCTGGATGTGATGACCGGCATCGCATCCCTGCAGAAGCTGGTCGCGGCCCAGGCGGAAACCATCGCCTACCTGAACGCTTTCACCTTTCTGGTGCTGGTCGCCTTCGCGGCGATGCCGCTGGTCTTCCTGCTGAAATCGCCGCGGGGGCAGTAGAGTCACCCTGTCATTTGCAGTGCAACGCACCATATGACCTTTACGGCCGGAACGGAATCAAAACGCCTTTAATCCCGAAACGGTCTTTATCTTGAATCACAGAACGCCGTTTCCGGAAATGCCGGCCCGCCACGTGCGGCCCCGGTGGCTCCCGATTTGCCGTTACAACGGAGCACATATTGGACCTTCGAGTGGGTTACGAACTGCAATACGCCTTCCCTCAGCCGACCCCGGTCATCCAGATGCTGAGTGTTCATTTCACGCGCGTCTCCGACCTCTCGATGCCCGACCACGTGCTCGTCAATCCCTCCGTGCCGATTTCCGGTTATCGGGACGGCTATGGCAACTGGTGCACCCGTCTGCTGGCACCCGAAGGCGTAATACGGATTACAGCCGATTCCATCGTGCGCGATTCCGGGCTGCCCGACCCGGTTTTCCCCGACGCGATGCAGGTCCCTGTTGAGCATCTGCCGGAGGAGGCGCTGGTCTTTCTGCTGCCCAGCCGGTTTTGCGACAGCGACCGGTTGCTCGATCTGCCCTGGTCGCAATTCGGCAATACCATGCCAGGATGGTCCCGGGTCCAGGCGGTCTGCGATTTCGTGCACAACCACATCACCTTCGGCTATGAGCACACAAGGGTAACCCGAACCGCATCCGAGGGATATCAGGAAGGTGTCGGCGTATGCCGGGACTATGCCCATCTGGCCGTCGCGTTCTGCCGGGCGCTCAATATTCCGGCGCGCTACTGCACCGGATACCTCAGCGATATCGGAACGCCGCCGCCGATGCCCCCCGGCGACTTCGCCGCCTGGTTCGAGGTCTATCTTGGCGGTGAATGGCATATGTTCGACCCGCGCAACAATACCCCGCGCATCGGCCGGGTGCTAATTGCCCGGGGCCGGGACGCGGCCGATGTCGCCATCGCCACCACCTTCGGCCCCAATACTCTGCAGAGTTTTAAAGTCTGGACGGAATAGGTCATCGTGCCGGCCTGAACGATGCAGCCTTGCGCCCGGCGGCAAAACGCTTAAGGTCCGTCTTCAACTTCAAGGAAAATCCCATTTTCAATTCCAGCGTCAGCCTGTCCGGCCCCGGGTTTGCCCGGCGCCCCAGAATTGCACTCCCGCGATGACCTATTGCGTGGATCTGAAGATATCCGAAGGCCTGGTTTTCCTGTCGGATACCCGCACAAATGCGGGACTAGACGATATTGCGTGCTACCGCAAGACGTTCATCTGGTCGGTCACGAGCGAGCGGGCGATCACGGTCGTCTGCGCCGGCAACCTGTCGATCACCCAGGGAATCATCACCCGGATCAACCAGGCGATCCAGCGCGCGCAGACGGAGGATGTCGAATCCATCCTGAACGTGGAAACCATGTACCGCGTTGCGGAACTGTTCAGCGATACCATGCGCGTCGTCCAGAGCCGCCACCGCGACGCTCTGAAGGCGCAGGGAGTGTCGTCGGGCGCATCGATGATCGTCGGTGGCCAGCGGCGGGGCGGCCGTCACCGCCTGTTCCATATCTATTCCGCCGGAAACTTTATCGAGGCCACGGCCGATATGCCCTATTTCCAGCTTGGCGAACACAAATACGGAAAGCCCATCCTGGACCGGGTGCTCGCTGTCGAAACCCCGATGCAGGACGCTCTCAAAGCGGCGCTGGTCTCCATGGATTCGACGCTGCGCAGCAATCTGTCAGTCGGCATGCCGCTGGACCTGACCATCATTCGGAAAGACAGGTTGAATTTCAGTGTGCAGCGGCGGATCAAAGCTGACGACCCTGAATTTGCGACGATCAGCGTGCGCTGGTCTCAGGCGCTGAAGGAATCATTTTCCGCCCTGCCTGACATTCAGGACGAATCGGCGCTGGAACTGATTGCCGCGTGCTGAATACCCGGCTGCGCTATTTCATCCGTTTGCGGTAATCCCAGCTCATCATCCGTGTCGGCCGGATGACGAGGGCGACCTCGTCCTGCGCACCCTGCATCAGCTTGCGCCGGAACGGCGTGTCACCCGTGCCGAGATACCGGTCCGCGAGGCGCGCCAGGACCGCCGCGCCGTTGGTGCGGTCCAGCGTCGCAAGACCCTGGCCGCGCACGCCGCAATAGGGCGGGGTTTCGCCGGCGACCTCGAACCCGCAGCGCGGATTGGCGTCCAGCAGCGCCACGATCCGGGCATGGCTGCGGCTGGCGCAATGGAATGCCCCGTCCTCGTACAGAAACCACAGCGACAGCACGACCGGCCAGCCCGCGGGCGAAATGGCGGAAAGCCGGACGGGAATTACCGCACCCGCCAGATAAGTCCCGATCTCCCCGGCCGACCAGGGGCCGCTCAATACAGTCTGCGTCACGGCCAACCTTCCCTCTTCGCACGCCGGGGCCCGTTTCAATAGGGTACGGCGCGGTCTTCCGGCAGGTGAAACCCGGCGCGGATCAGATAACGCTTCTGGTCCGGCGGGAAAGGCAGACGGCGATGCATGACCGACGTATTGTCCCACATCACCACATCGCCGACGGTCCATTTATGGGTATAGACATGCGCGGGCTGCGTTGCATGCGCAATCAGCTCGGCCATCAGCGTCGCCGTGTCCTCTTCCGACATGCCGTCGATGGTGCGGATATGCATCGGGCTGAGATAAAGCGACTTGCGGTCCAGATAGGGATGGGTGCGGATCAGCGGATGCGGCACCGGCGGAATTTCCTTGCGCTGTTCGTCGGTCAGCACGATGCGCGGCCGGACCCGCGGACCTTCCGCCGCGTAGACCGCGGTCACGCCATCGACCCGTGCGCGCAGGTCGTCCGGCATGCTGGCCCAGGCGCCGGCCAAGTCGGCAAAGGCGGTCTCGCCACCCTGCTCGGTAACCATGAGCCCATGCAATATCGTGCCGAAAACCGGTTTCGGCGTGTAGCTCTGGTCCGTATGCCAGTCCAGTTCGCTGGTCACCGGCGCATGCGCGCCCGGCAGGTTGGACAGTTCCATGATTTCCTTGCGGCCTTTCGGACGCAGAAGCTGCTTCTGGACATGCACGAAAAGCGGGCCGAGCCGTTCGGCAAATGACGCCAGCGCTTCGTCATCCAGGTCCTGCCCGGGAAACACCGCGACCCGGTGGCGCATCCAGATATCGCGCAATTCCGTAACCGTTACCTCATCCAGCGGGCCGGACAGGTCGATATCCTCGACCCGGACCGCGAATTCACCATGCAGTGGCACCGTACGCATCGGGCTCCCTCCCAAATCATCACGCAGGGACTCGATTGTTTCAGGAAACGCGGCTGTCGCACAAGGGGGGCCGACCCGGCACCCGGCCTCAAAGCCCGGTTATTGCGTCACCGCCGCTTTAAGATCGACCCGGATGATCCGGTTGGTGCTGCTCTGGTGGATCAGCAGGTTGCCGTCCCGCGTCGGCCGCATGTGCCGGATGATGCCCGCATACACCCCGCCCGACGGAATGGCCCAGCTCTGGAAATTCTCCGTGGCCGGGTCGAAGCGGACCAGCGCATCCGGGCGCATGCCGGATTCATTGTACCAGACGATTCCGTCCACCACCGCGATGGCGTAGGGATGCGATTTCGGGCCGCTGGGCGATGGCCATTCGCGGATATCGCCGGATTTCGGGTCATAGCGGCCGAGCCGCCCCTGCGAGGAATTGACGTACCAGATCATCCCGTCCGAGGCGATATCGAGCCGCCGCACCGTCGTCGCCGGGATCGGCAGTTTCACCTCGGTCAGCGCCATGCTCTCGGGATCGACCCTGATCAGGCAGTTGCTGCCGTTGCAGGCAACCCAGGGGGTACCCGCCGCGTCGATCTTGATGCCATAGGGTTTCGCGCCGGGCGCGGTCGCCACCCGCCGGACATCGCCGCTGGCCGGATCGAGCCGCCCGATCATGTTGCTCTGCTGCAGGGTGAACCACATAATCCCGTTTGCATCGAAGACATGGGTATGCGGGTCGCGCGCCGCCGGGTCGGGCATCGGGAATTCCGTGACCGCACCGGTCGCCGGGTCCAGCCGCCCGACCGTGCCGTTCTTGTTGCCGGTGTACCAGACCATGCCTGCCGCATCGAGCGTTACGGAATGCGGCATCGCCTTGTCCGGCAGCGGGTATTCGGTCATCGCGCCGCTGGCGGGATCGATTCTCCCGACCAGGTTGCCAAACTGCCCGGCCCACCAGATCGACCCGTCCGGCGCCTGCACCGGGTCGCGCGCCCGCTGGCCCAGGGTCGGCACCTGCCATTCGGTAAACGCGACGCGCGACGGGCCGGCAATCAGCTTCGGCGCACGCTTTTCATGCGGCGGAAAATTGGCCGCAAGATAAGCAATGATGGCATTGCGCTCCGCCGGCGCCTCGGACAGGTCGACCATCGTCGCGGCCAACTCGCGCCAGCCCTCCACGGTATAGCCGGAACTCCGCAGGATCTGGTTGGGCTGGTGGCAGGCGGTGCAGATGGCCTCGACCAGGTCGCGCGAATCGCCCGCCGGCAGGTCCTGCGCCGCTATCGGCGCGGACAGGCACGACAGCGCCCCCGCCAATGCTGCAATTGACAGTTGACGCATGGTACGCCTCCCTAGAGGTATCGTCTGGAATTCCGATGCGAAGCCTCGATCCGGAAAGGTCGCCCGTCAAGCGGATTGTTGCCCTCATACATCGTGGATAATCACGTTTTCGCGTATTGCTTGTGCAACATCTCGCCGCGGCGATACCCCGTGGACGATACGTCCGTATATGCATAGAATTGGCACCATGACACGAAAACTGCATCTCAACCTGTTTATCCATACACGGGGTCATCACGAAGCCGCCTGGCGGCACGGCGATGCCTCGCCCCTGGCGCTGACCGATATCCGCTACTACGCCGACCTGGCGCAGCGGGCCGAAGCCGGGCTGTTCGATTCCATCTTCCTGGCGGACCAGCTGTCGCTGCGCTGGGACGTGAAGCGGGCGCCGCGCGTCTGGCTGGAGCCGATCACGGCGCTGGGCGCGCTGGCCATGGCCACGAAGCGCATCGGGCTGATCGCCACCGCCTCGACCACCTATTCCGAGCCGTTCAACCTGGCCCGGCAGTTCGCCTCGCTGGACCATATCAGCGGCGGCCGGGTCGGCTGGAACATCGTCACGTCATGGTCGGCCGACGCCGCCCGCAATTTCAGCGGCGACAGCCAGGTCAGCCATGCCGACCGTTACGCCATCGCCGAGGAATACCTGCAGGCCGCAAAGGCATTGTGGGACAGCTGGGCCGATGACGCGATCCTCGACGACCGCGCCAGCGGGCTATACGCCGATACGGACCGGATCCGCCCGATCAACCATGTCAGCGACCATTACCGGGTCGAAGGGCCGCTGAACGTGCCGCGCGGGCCGCAGGGCCGGCCGGTGCTAGTGCAGGCGGGATCGTCGGATGCGGGCCGGGGCTTCGCCGCGCGCCACGCGGAAGCGGTGTTCACCGCCCATATGGAGCTGGCGACGGCGCAGGAATTCTACGGCGACCTGAAGAAGCGCGCGGCGGCGGAAGGCCGGGCGGCGGACCAGACCGTCGTGCTGCCGGGGCTGAGCCCGATCATCGCCGGCACCGAAGCCGAGGCGCAGCGCCTGGAGCAGGACCTCAACGACCTGGCCGACCCGGAAGTCGGCCGCCAGCGG
>JAQCHR010000090.1 GCA_027619655.1 Pseudomonadota bacterium | reverse complement strand
AACCTTCACCGCGACCAGCGCATGCGAGCCGAAGACGATTTCCGCCGACCAGATGCGGCCGACCGTGATCGCCGTCAGTTCGATGATCCGCGGTTCCAGCAGCCCGTGGACCCGCAGATACTGTTCCAGCACACCCAGCTTTTCCGCATATTCGGGTGCGTGCTGCCAGGCGTGGTAGGGCCCGGTCAGCGGCGTGCCTTCCGGCAGGTCGCGGAAATTCGGCCGCGCGGCGATGGACTCGTAATAGGCCCGCTGTTCGGGCGACATATCCTGCGGGTGAAACGGCTCAAGTCTCGACATCGTCGGGGTCTCCCTGAATTTCGGTTGCGGCATCGCCGCCGGCGGCTGATTCCTGCTGCTTCTTCCACATCGCCGCATAGGCGCCGCCTTTCTTCAGCAGCGCGTCATGGCGGCTTCGAGCACCAGGATTTCATCCGCGTCGATGACCGTGGAGAGGCGGTGCGCGATGACCAGCGTGGTGCGGTTGCTGGAAACCTCGCGCAGGCTTTCCTGGATTTCCTTCTCGGTATGAGTGTCCAGGGCCGAGGTCGCCTCGTCGAACAGCAGCACCGCCGGGCTTTTCAGGATTGTGCGGGCGATGGCGACGCGCTGCTTCTCGCCGCCGGACAGTTTCAGCCCGCGTTCGCCGACGCCGGTCTTGTAACCATCCGGCAATCCCTCGACGAAATCATGGATGCGCGCCAGCTTCGCCGCCGCCTCGACCTCTTCCCGGCTGGCATCGGTACGCCCGTACAGCACGTTGTAATAGATCGAATCGTTGAACAGCACCGTATCCTGCGGAACGATACCGATGGCGGCGCGCAGGCTGGCCTGGGTCACGTCGCGGATATCCTGCCCGTCGATCTTCACCGAGCCGCCGGCGACGTCGTAGAAGCGGAACAGGATGCGGCTGATCGTCGATTTCCCGGCGCCGCTGGGGCCGACGATAGCGACCGTCTTGCCCGGCGGCACGGTGAAGGACACATCGCGCAGGATCGGCCGGCGTTCATCATAGCGGAAATCGACATGGTCGAATTTAACCTCGCCGCCCGCAACCTGCAGCGCAACCGCGCCTGGCTTGTCGGTGATTTCCGCCTCGATATCCAGCACGCCGAACATGACTTCCATATCGGTCAGCGACTGGCGGATCTGGCGGTAGACGAAGCCGAGGAAATTGAGCGGCTGGTAGAGCTGGATCAGGTATGTATTCACCAGCACGAAATCGCCCAGGGTCATGGTCTTGTCCACCACCCCCTGCCCGGCCATGAGCATCAGCAGCACGAGCCCGACCGCGATGAGCCCGCCCTGCCCCACATTCAGCGCCGACAGGCTGACCGTGCTGCGCACCGAGGCGTTTTCGTAGCCCTGCATGGCCTTGTCGAAGCGGTTTGCCTCATGGACCTCGTTGCCGAAATACTTGACCGTTTCGTAGTTCAGCAGGCTGTCGATCGCCTTGGTATTGGCCTCGGTATCACGGTCGTTCATTTCCCGGCGGTACTTGATCCGCCACTCGGTGACGACAAGCGTGAAGACGATATAGGAAATGATCGTGACAAAGGTGACGACCGCGAACCAGATGTCGAACATCTTCCACAGGATGGCGCAGACGATCAGGATTTCGATGAGGGTCGGCAGGATGTTGAACATCATGAAGGACAGCAGGAATTCGATGCCCTTCACGCCGCGCTCGATCACCCGCGACAGCCCGCCAGTCTGGCGTTCCAGGTGGAAGCGCAGGCTGAGCGCATGCAGATGCTCGAAGGTGCGGAGCGCGGCCCGGCGAACCGCCCGTTGGGCAACGCGGGCGAAGACCGCCTCGCGCAGTTCGGCGAAGGCGACGGAACCGAGTCGCGCCAGCCCGTAGGCCAGCAGCAGGGCGACCGGCAGGGCGATCACCGGATTGACCTCGCCGCTCAGGACATCGACCGCATCCTTGTAGAGCAGCGGCACATAGACGTTGACGAATTTCGACAGCACCATCAGCACGAGCGCTATCAGCACTCGGGTGCGCATCGACCATTCGCCGGCCGGCCACAGATATGGCAGCAGGGTCACCAGCGCCTTGTATTGCTGCTGGCGACCGCCGGTCTTGCTGGACGTGTAAACGCTGTGCTGGCTCATGCTGGAACGGTATCCGCGAGGCGGCGGAGCCACAGGACTCCGTTACGCGACCCGCTAAAGGTCAGACGTAATAGACCAGCAGATAGCCGCCTAGCAACACCATCACCCAGATCGCCGCGCCGCTGATCGCCCAGGTGCGCGCCATGATACCGCGCGGGCCATGATAGTGAAAAATCCGCTCCAGGACAAAGTCCAGAAACCGGTCCCGCCAGCGCACGCATTCGTCGCGCGCGTCGGCCAGGCAGGCGACGAAAGCGCCGATGGTCCGGGACAGCAGCCGCCGGTAAACCCAGTCGGTATCCAGGATGGTCGAGCGGATATCCCGCGGGAACAACCCGTAGCGGATCAGGATCGCGAAGGCGAGTGCTGCAAACATCACCAGTTGCAACTGGTTCACCACATGCGCCGTCGTATAGGGCACATAGGTAACCGGGAACGGCAGGATTTCGTACAGGGGTCCGGGATTGACGCCGATATAGACGCACAGGAACGCCGACAGGCCCATGGCGACCAGCATGCCGACCGGGGCTTCCTTCACCCGGGTGCCGGAATCATGGGCAAAGAAGGCGACATACGGAATCCTGATACCCGAATGCAGCACCGCGCCGATGGAGGACAGCAGCAGGATACCCCATACGACCCCGTGTCCTTCCTCCGCGGCGGCGGTCAGGATCATCGATTTGGTGACGAAGCCGCTGAACAGCGGCAGGGCGGAAATCGACGCCGCGCCAATCAGACAGAACCCTGCCGTCCACGGCATGGACTTGTACAGCCCGCCCAGATCCGACCCATTTGCCGACCCGGTCCGGAACAGCACGGCCCCCACCGCCATGAACAGCAGCGCCTTGTACAGGACACTCGCGACCGCATGCGTTACGGCGCCGTTCAGCGCCAGCTCGGTACCGATACCCACGCCGACGACCATGAAGCCGAGCTGCTGGTTGAGGCTGTAGGCGAGGAGCCGGCGCAGGTCGTTTTCGACCAGCGCGAAGAAGATCGGGAATACGGCCATTGTCGCGCCGATCCAGATCAGCATTTCCGTGCCCGGAAAGCCGCGCGCCAGCGCGTAGATCGCCAGCTTGGTGGTGAACGCGCTGAGGAAGACCGTCCCCGTCACGGTGGCTTCGGGATAGGAATCCTGCAGCCAGTTGTGCAGCAACGGGAAGGCCGCCTTGATCCCGAAGCTCAGCAGGATCACCTTGCCGCCCAGGCTGTCGATGCCGATGTAATTGAAGGCAATGCTGCCGGTATCGTTGACGATCATCAGCGTCCCGGCGAGCAGCAGCACGCCCGAGGTCACCTGGATCACCAGATAGCGCATGCCGGTCTTGAAGGCGCGTTCCGAGCGCGTGGCCCAGATCAGGAAGACCGAGGTGATCGCGGTCAGTTCCCAGAACACGAACAGCGTGACCAGATCGCCGGCAAAGGCCGCGCAGATCGCCGCGCCCCCGTAGCTCAGTCCCGCCACCTGCTGCACCGTGTCGCGGACATGCAGCGCATAGATCACCGACAGGAAGACGGCGAGCGTGAAGATACCGCCGAAGACGAGGCTGAGCCCGTCGACCCGCATCATGACCAGCGTCTGGTCGAAGAGCGCCAGCGTACCGAATTCGCCTGGCGCCAGTTGCCAGACCTGCCAGCCGCACAGCACCGGCAGCAGCAGCATGTAGGCCGCGCGCACACGCCCCTGCAGCAGCGGTACGAGCAACGCGCCGATGATGAGGATAAGGCCCGGCGGCAGTTGGTCAATCATCGTCATAGTAATCTTCTTTGCGCGTCACGAGGCTGCGCAGCGCCGTTGCCGACAGCACCAGCCCGAGGCTGACCACGAGCCCGAACAGGGCGTAGAAACCGAACCAGTATTCGACGGCGAAGTGCGGGTGCTTTTCATAGAAAGCATCCGCCACCAGCAGCAGCGCGCAGACGGTGCACAGGGCCCAGAACAGCTTGTCGGCGCTGCCCGGCCTGTCGAGCCAGTATTTCTTGTCACCGTTCATCGCGTCAGCCTCCTCCGATAGGCCGCAACAGGTCGTATAGCCGGTCGGCAAAGAAGAACAGCGCGACACAGCCCGACGCCGTAATGCAGATCGCTACGAGACAGAAAACCGGCGCTTCCTTGATGACCACCGGCCCGCCCGTGTCGCCATCCGGGCGGCTGAAAAAGCCGCGCCCGACGACCGGCAGCAGATAGGCGACATTCAGCAGCGACGACACCATCAGCACGCCGACAAAGACCAGTTCTCCCGCGTTCACGGCGCCAAGCGCCAGGAAATACTTGCTCCACGCCCCGCCGAAGGGCGGCAGACCGATCACGCTGAGGCTGCCGATCAGGAAGGCGAACAGGGTCACCGGCATGACGCGGCCAATCCCCTTCATGTCGCTGATTTCGGTCTTGCCCGCCGCGACATAGATGGCGCCGGCGCAGAAGAAGAGCGTGATCTTGCCCAGCGCATGCATCGCAATATGCATGGCCCCGCCGACGATGCTCATCGGCATGAACAGCGCCGCGCCGAGGATGATGTAGGACAGCTGACTGACGGTGGAATAGGCCAGCCGCGCCTTCAGATTGTCCTTGGTCATGGCGATAAAGGACGCCATCAGCACCGTCGCCCCGGCGATGTATCAGCCAGTCGCCGGTGCCGGATTCGCGCAGGAATTCCGCACCGAAAATATAGACGATCACCTTGAGCACGGTGAAGACGCCGGCCTTCACGACCGCCACCGCATGCAGCAGGGCGCTGACCGGCGTGGGCGCCACCATCGCCTCCGGCAGCCAGCGGTGGATCGGCATCAGCGCCGCCTTGCCGATACCGTACATGTAAAGCAGCAGCAGCAAACCGACCGCCGCACCTTCCAGATGCCCGTCGATGATGCCGCCATCGCGGAAATCCAGCGTCCCCGTCGCGAACCATGTCCAGACGATGGCGACGAGTTGCAGCCCTATCGACGTGCCGAGCAGCAGGCCGAGATAGATACGCCCGGACCGCTTGGCTTCGGTTGTGCCGGAATGGGTGACCAGGGGATAGGTCGATATGGTCAGCACTTCGTAGAAGATGAACAGGGTCATCATGTTGCCGGCCGTCGCAACCCCCAGCGCACCGAAGATCGCGACCGCGAAACAGGCGTAAAACCGGGTCTGGTTGGTTTCGTGATGCGCCCGCATATAGCCGATGGAGTAGATCGAATTGACGATCCACAGCCCCGAGGCGATGCAGGCGAACATCATGCCCAGCGGCTCCACCTCAAAGCGGATTTCCAGCCCCGGCAGGATTTCCAGCAGGGAAATTGCCGGCCGCCCGCCCGCGAAGACATCCGGCAGGATGTGCAGGACGGTCACGAACAGCGACACCGCCGTGGTCAGCGTGACGATTTCCCGCTGGTTCGGCCGGCCTTCGGACATCAGGATCAGGACCGTCCCCGCCAGAGGAATGGCCAGCGCCAGAAGGATCAGATACTCCGTACTCACGATCCGCCTCCCAGCAGGAATTCGGCCGCCTGCGTGGCCACGCCCACGCTGACGCGGGTGTCGATCCCGAAATAGACATTGGCGACGATCAGCAGCCAGGTCGGGATCAGCATCAGCAGTGGCGCCTCACCTTCCGGCGCACCTTCCGGCGACGGCGAGAAATAGGCGACTTCCACGACGCGCCAGACATAGATGATCGCCAGCAGCGACGAGACCAGGATGAAGATCGCGATCCACCAGTACCCGGAATCGATCGCCGCCAGCAGCAGGTACCATTTGGAGACGAAACCGGCGGTCAGCGGCACGCCGATCAGGCTCAGCCCGCCGGCGACGAAGGACGCGGTCGTCCAGGGCATGCGGCTGCCGATCCCCGCCATGGCTTCGATCCGAACCGATCCCATGCGGAAGAAAACGCAGCCCATCGCCATGAACAGCGCCGCCTTGATCAGCGCGTGGTTGAACAGGTGCAGCAACCCGCCTGTCACGCCGGTGACCGTGGCGAAGCCGATGCCCAGCACCATGTAGCCGACCTGCGCCACGCTGGACCAGGCCAGCATGCGTTTGATGTCGTCCTGGAAGATCGCGATCAGCGAGCCCACGATCATCGCGGCGATGGCCAGGACCTGCAGCAGGGCCCCCAGCGACATGACGCCAAAGGAAAAATCGGCGCCGAATACCGTGAAGTAACTGCGTATCAGAACATAGATCGACACCTTGGTCGCCGTGGCAGCCAGAAATGCGGTCGCCACCGATGGCGCATAGGCATAGGCATTGGGCAGCCAGGCATGCAGGGGGAACAGCGCCGCCTTCACCGCCAGCCCCACGGCCATGAAAACGAAAGCCGCCTGAACCGTGCGGTTCCCGATCAGCGGCGGCACCCGTTCGGCCAGGTCGGCAATATTCAGCGTGCCGGTCATCTGGTAGAGCAGTCCGACGCCGATCAGGAAAAACGTCGCGCCGATGGTGCCGAATACAAGATAGTTGAACGCCGCTGTTAGCGCCCTACGGTTCGTGCCCAGGCTGATCAGGATATAGGAGGCCAGCGAGGAAATTTCGAAGAAGACGAAGATATTGAACGCATCGCCGGTGATCGTGACACCCAGCAGTCCCGCCAGGCACAGCAGATGCGCCGTGTAGAACAGGTACTCCCGCTCCGCCCCGACTTCGCGATCCACGCTTGGCTTGGCGTAGGTCATGACCATCGCGCCGATCGCGCTGACGATCAGCAGGACATAGGCATTGACCAGATCGACCCGGTATTCGATTCCCCAGGGCGGCGCCCAGCCGCCAAGCCGGTAGCTTATCAAGCCCCCTTCGAGCACTGCATTCAGCAGCAGCACGGAGATCGCAAATGTCACCCAGCTGACGACCAGCGTGAAACCATAGACGAATCGGCCGCGCCCGAAGAGGACGCAGATCGGCGCCGCCAGCAGCGGCACGACAATCTGCAGCGCGGGAAGATGGGCCATCATCGGGTGGACTGTTCCTCTTTTTCGATATCGTCCTCCTCGATCGACCCGTAGGCCTCGTTGATCCGGACGATCAGGGCCAGGCCGAGCGCCAGCGTAGCGACACCGACCACAATGGCGGTCAGGATCAGCACGTGCGGCAGCGGGTTGGAGTAGACGACATTATCGCCCGGGATGATGATCGGCGCGGTCCCGCCCGTCACCTTTCCCATGGTGATGTACATGATGAAGACGGAGGCCTGGAACACGCTGAGCCCGACCATTTTCTTGATCAGGTTGCCCTGTGCGATGACGATATACAGGCCCGCCATCATCAGGAAGATGGCGATCCAGTAGTTATAGAGGCCCGGCCATTCCATCGACGTTCAGCCTTCCATCTCGTCGATCTTGTGGCCGCGACCTGCGAAAGCGAAAAAGATTGCCACCATCACCGACGCAACCGTCAGGCCGACGCCAAGTTCGACCGCGAAGATGCCGTAATGCTGGCCATGCACCGGATCATGGGCAAGCACGTCGTAATCCAGGAAATTATGGCCGAAGAACAACGATATATAGCCGGTCCCGATAAAAATGATCACACCCAGCGCAGCCCCGATCCGCACCCAGTGATCCGGCATGACCCGGCGCGCATTGTTCAGCCCGTAGACCAGCGCATAAAGGATGAAGGCGGCAGCAAAGATCACACCAGCCTGGAATCCGCCGCCCGGCCCGAAATCGCCATGGAACTGAACATACAGGCCGAACAGCAGAATGAAGGGAATCAGCAGTTTTGCGACGACGCGAACAACGAGATGATGACTCATGTGCTGTCCCCCTCCTGTTTGCGCCGATACCGCCCGACGCCGAATGCCAGAATCACCCACACGCCGACGGCTGCCGTAAAGACGACCGTAACCTCGCCCATGGTGTCGTAGCCCCGGTAACTGGCGAGCACCACCGTGACGATATTCGGGACACTGGTTTCGGCCATCCCCTCCGTCAGATAGACCGGCGCCACATGCTGATGGATCGGCGCGTTCGGGTCGCCATAAAGCGGCATATCGAGTGTCCCGTAAATCAGCGCCGCGCCGGTCACGGCAACGACCAGCAGCGGGATCCAGGTCTTGCGGGAACTCGTCTTTTCATATCGGGTCGTCAGCGACAAGGCGCCGAGCATCAGCACCGTCGAGATACCCGCTCCGACGGCGGCTTCGGTAAAGGCCACATCGACCGCATCAACAACGACAAAAAACGTCGCGGCCAGCAGGCTGAACATGCCGGTCAGCATGACCACCGCGAACAGATTGTGCAGACGAATGATGAGAAACACCGTCAGTGCCATAAGGGTCAGCACGACGATATCGACTACGGGTTCGATGATTCGCCTCCCTTTTCGTCCGTTTCGTCATCGGCGGTCACGGGTTTCACACCCTGCGACCAGGCCGCGTTTGCAAGCGCATAGGAGGCCGTAGGGCTGGCGAAGAATACGAAGACCAGCATCATCAGCAGCTTGACCGAAATCAGCGTCATGCCGCCCTGGATCATGAGGCCGGCAATGAAAAACCCCGCCCCCAGCGTATCGACAAGGCTGGCGGCATGCATGCGCGTATAGACGTCGGGCATACGCACCATGCCCAGCGAACCGACCAGGATGAAGAAAGAGCCCGCCGCGAGGAACACGCCGCTCGCGATATCGACAAGCATGTCCATCAGCCCTTGTCCTCGTCGCCGGAGGAAACGGGCCGCCCGCCCGGGCGCGCCAAATCGCCGTAGCGGAAGAATTTCAGGACCGCGATCGTGCCGATGAAATTGATCAGCGCATACAGCAGCGCGATATCCATGAAGTCCGGCCGGCCGGCGAGGAATCCGAGCACCGCGATCATCAGCATCGTCTTGGTGCCGAACGCATTGACCGCCAGCACCCGGTCATAGACCGTCGGTCCCAGCAGTGCGCGCAGCAGCGCCATCAGCATGGCGACCACCAGGGCTGCCGTGGCAGCGGCAAACATCATGCGGCAGGCTCCAGCGCGGTGACGCGGCGGTCCATATCGCCGCCCAGGACGCCGCCCGCGGTCCCGTCAGTCAGCGCATGGACGATGAATTCATCGCCGTCGATATCCATGGTGAAGGTGCCGGGCGTCAACGTGATCGAATTGGCGTAGATGACCTGGCCCAGTTCATTGTGCTGGGTCGCCTTGGCCCGAATGACCTGCGGCTGGATCGGCATGCGGGGCGCCAGGATGCATTTGGTCACGTCCAGGTTCGCAACGACGATTTCCTTCATCAGCCACAGTAAATAATCCGGATAGCGTCGCGTCAGGTGAACCGGCATCGATTCATGGTCAACGACATCCATCCGCCACGCTAAGAAAACGCAGATCACACAGGACAACACGCCGAGGCCGATGAAAAACGGCTCGTAGACGCCGGATAGCAGCAGCCATGTCGCAAACAGCGTCAATCCCAGCGATAATGCGTGAACCAAGAATTCCTCCCCCAGGGTCCTGTTCCTGCCCATCCCGACCCTGATATAGGAAACCGGTTCTCCCGCCACAAGATGACAAATTTGCGCCAGAGTGCGACGAAATATTTCCGCAGTATGACAAAATCGTCATTGGGGGCAAACCACAATTCGCATTTTTTTCATGCCGGTTTGCATTTAACACGCGGATCGCCATATATAGCTTCATGTTCCGCGTGATCTGCATCGCCGCCTGGCTGCTGGTGACCGGCAGCGCTGGCGCCGCCGCGCCGCCGGCATGGACGACAACGCTGTCTGCGGAGCATCCCTTGGCCGGACGCATCTGGTCGTCCGATGCATCGGCTTTCGTCCCCGTCGCAACACTGGTTCAGGCGCTTTCGGCGGCCGATCTGGCCTATCTGGGCGAAAAGCACGACAATCCGGACCATCACCGGCTGCAGGCCTGGCTGCTGGACCAGCTTGCCGCGGCCGGGAAACGGCCCGGAATCGTCTTTGAAATGATCGGCGAGGACCGGCAGGGAATCGTCGACGCCCAGTTGGCGGAAAACCCGGACA
>JAQCHR010000089.1 GCA_027619655.1 Pseudomonadota bacterium | reverse complement strand
CCGGGCAAAAACCCGAACAGTCAGCCGAGACGTTAGCCTATTGCTGACTATGCGCTGACACTTTTAAAAGTATCAAAAAAGAGACTCGCGGATTTCTACTTAATTCATCGAAACCATTGATTTAAATGGTGAGCGCGGCGGGATTCGAACCCACGACCGTCTGATTAAAAGTCAGATGCTCTACCAACTGAGCTACGCGCCCGCCAAACCCGAAAGTTGTTGGGCGGCGCGAAAATAGAAAGACTTGCAGCAAAGGTCAACGCCGCATTCTTCCCCAGGGCAGATCGGGGGTTGCCGGAATCGCCACCTGCGGCCCAACCGCCACATTGATCGGGTCCATCTTATTGAAAACAGGCGGGTTTCACCGCTTCCAAGAAGCCACGGCACTTAAAATTTAAAGCGGATGCCCCCGCGGCTACGGCAGGGAAATAAATACGGGGTCCGAGGCCTTGCCGAAAACGGCAATCAGTTGCCGGACCATGGCGCTGCCGGCGTCGATATTGTTCGCATTGCCGTTATCGGTGCGCGCTTCCGCCTGCCAGGCCACCGTTCCCGCCACCTCGTCATATGCCTCCATGAGGATGACGTAACTGGCGGAATCTTCGGTTTCGTCCGAATTCTTTTTCAGCAGGCTGTTTTTGTTGGATGACCACAGGCGAACATTCAGGTCGATTTCGCCGCCGCTATCCGCATTCAGGCGACCAATCGAGTTGTCGGCCTTGGCCCCCGAGGCGCTGTTTCTGGTTTCGATGCGCAACGTGACTTCCGGCGTGGTATTGTCGCTGGTGTATCCCGAATTGCGCAGGGCTTCCACCGCAACAGCGGCCAGCTGGCGATTGAAGTCGGAATCATCCGCCAGGCGAAGCCTGACGCGCGCGCGCGACGCGATCGGCTTGATGCCCAGGGCCGATATCACCGCTTTTGTGTCGAGTTGTTCCTGCGCCTCCGAGGCCCGGACGCTTATGTCGCTGCATAACAGCACGGCAGCGGCGAGGGCGATCCGAAAGAACCGGCCGATGGCCGGCGGCGCCGCAATAACGCGACTATCAGGGTGAGCAGCCTGTTTCATCCTGGTAACCTTGGCTGAAAGCACCTGTATCGCATCGATAAGAGCCTTATTCGACCTGGAACTGTTCGACCATTTCCGTCAAATGCTCAAGGTCAAGAATAACCAGCAGGTTCCGCTCCCGCTTCACGAGGTTCAACCGCGACAACTCGCTCAGAACACGGGCAACCGTCTCGCGCGTCGTGCTGACACGGCTGGCGATATCGCCATGAATCGGGACCGGCGTGATCACGGCCGTATTGTCCTCCCGGACATCGCTTTTCGCCAGCCGGAGTATTTCGGCATAGATCCGGTTGTTCGCACCGAGCGTGCTGAGGTCCATGATCCGTTCGGTCGATGCCCGAATGATACTCGACATGCGCAGCATCAGTTGCAGCGCGAGCTCGGGGTTTTCCTGCAACGCCGCCCGGAAGGCCTCGCTTGACAGGATCGCCACCGTTGTTGCCTCCAGTGCAACAATATTCGCCGAACGGGGCTCGCCATCAATGGCGGCGAGTTCGCCAAAATAGGAACCGGATTCGATTTCGTCGAACGCGATTTCCGGTCCCGACATGGAATAATTGACCACCCGGACACGGCCATGGACGAAGAAATATACGTCCTGGGTATCGCTTTGCCGGTCGATTATCTGTTCGTGAGCCGCAAAATTCCTCCAACTGCAGCGCTTTTCGAGCGCCTGACGCGTCGTAGCGGGCAACCCTTTGAACAAACCGACATTTGCAAGTGTATTCGGCTGCTCGCCGGACATGGAACGCTCCAGTAAGTGAGAGGTGACTTTATCGTGCAGCCAGATACATTGCGAGCCAATTGTCGCAGTGTGCAAGGACATCCACCAGTCGCCCCGAAAGCCTCAGGGGCCGCGCCGCGGTGCGAGCGTATTGTCTTCGATTCGAATGCGCCATGCGAGTATGGCCAGATTTGCGAGGGCGAACGGAATTGCAATATGCCAGGCGCCAAAGATCAGCGGCAGACAGGCGATTTCCAAGGCGACGATGGCGTAATTCGGGTGCCGCATAAACCGGTAGGGGCCACGCATCGTCAGGGGCTGCCCCGGCATTGTAATGATCCGCGTTGTCCAGAAGGCGCCGAGGCTCGCGATAACCCAGACGCGACCTGCCTGAAACACGCAGAATATGCCGAGCAGCGGCCCGTTGGCGGCGGCATCCGGCGGCAGAAATAGAAAATTCACAGCCAGCCACGAAGCATGCAGCAATACGATTACCGGGTAATGCCCTGCACCGGTCTCAATCCCGCCCGCTGCCAGCAGCCTGGCGGTATTCCGGCGCGCCAGCACCAGTTCGAGAGCGCGCTGGACGGCCACCGCAAGCACGATCCATTGCGCCAGGCCAAGAGCATCCGGCATCGCGCCTAAGGCTCCAGCACCGAAAACGCCGCCGTGAAACCCGGCCCCAGCGCCGACAGGAGCCGCCGGCCGCCGGCCGCATTCCGCAGGCTGCGCTGCAGCACGAAAAACACCGTGGCGGCGGACATGTTCCCGTATTGCCGCAGGATTTCGCGGGCATTATCCAGGCTGCCGATGGGCAGGCGCATGGTTTCCTCCAGTGCCGTCAGGACCTTGGCGCCGCCAGGATGGGGGACGATTTCCGCGATATCCGACAGCGAAATGCCCGCGTTGTTTAGAAATACCGCGAGCGCATTCCCGAATGACGTACGGACAAGGTCGGGAATATCGCGGCTGAACAAAACGCCAAAGCCGTCATCCTGCATCTGCCAGCCCATGACATCCAGCGATCCGGGCCAGGTATGCTCCCCGCCGCAGATAATGGCCGGGCCCGTATCGGTGTCGCTATCGATGACCATGGCCGCGGCGCCGTCGCCGAACAATGCGGTCGCGACAATATTGCTGTTCGACAGGTCCGCCCGGCGGAAGGTCAGGCCGCACAGTTCAACCACAACGAACAGCCATTTTTTTCCTAGCGCACCGCATGCCAGTTCCGCCACCCTGTTCAGGCCGATCACGCCGCCGGCGCATCCGAGGCCGAAGACCGGCAGCCGGCTGATATCCCGGCGCAGGCCCATATCCTCGATCAGCAGGGCATCAAGGCTCGGCGTCGCGACGCCGGTTGTCGATACGACCGCAATGCCGCCGATGTCATCGGGCGCCAGTCCCGCCTGTTCCGGGCATTCGCCAGCAGCCTGTTTTGTCAGCTTTCGCGCGTTCTCGATATAGAGGCGGCTTCGCTCCCGCCAGCTGTGCTCCTGCGTGTACCAGTCCAGATCGACGCAGGAATACCGCTCGTCGATGCCGGCATTGGCATATACGGGCCGCATGCGCTCGAACGTGGCGCCGCGCGCCGCAAATAACCGTTGGCCCAGAGATTCCACATCCGCCTGATCGAGAATGATCGCGGGAACGGCGGTCGCTAACGCCCTGATACGAGGCTTGATTGATTGGTTTGTATGCATGCGCGCCCGTCATAGCACGCAGTGCTTTCGCGATATAGCGGCGTCACTTTCAACCTGCCCGGAAAACCGCCAGGCGCTTGCATTGCTTCGGGGCCCAGCGCATATGTACCGCTGATTCAAGCGCCTTCAATGATTTCTGGAAAGTTATAGTCTCGTGGCAAAGATATACTCGGAACGGCGTAAAGCCGCGAAAAAGCGGCAGGACCGGCGTCGTTTCGGCATTCTTTCGAAGATTCGCGGATATTTTTTCGCCGGCATTCTCGTCACGATGCCCCTGACCGTCACGCTGGCACTGGCTTGGTGGCTGGTCGGCGCTGTGGACAATCATATCGTGCCGCTTATTCCGTATGGCTACAATCCGGATGCCTATCTCAAGGAAGTACTGGGCATCGGTGTGGGGCTGCCGGGCCTTGGCGTCTTGATCCTGCTGGTTTTCATCACCCTGATCGGCGCCCTGACGGCCGGGTTCCTGGGCCGTATAGTCGTCAGTTTCGGCGAACAGATACTGTCGCGGATGCCCGTCATTCGCACGGTTTACAGCGCGATCAAACAGATCATCGAGACGGTCTTCAAGGACCAGTCCAATGCATTCCGGCACGCGGTTCTTGTGGAATATCCGCGCCGCGGAGTCTGGACGATCGGTTTTCTGACGGGCACGACCGAAGGGGAGGTCCAGAACCTCATCCTGGAAGACGTGGTGAATGTCTACATTCCGACGACCCCGAACCCGACATCCGGATTTCTGCTTTATGTGCCGCGCGAAGATATCCAGATGCTACACATGAGCGTCGAAGAGGCCGTGAAGATGGTCATCTCCATCGGCCTCGTCGTACCGCCCGACAGGCGATCGGAAAGCGAGAGATCGATGCCGGTCGTCTCGGCCGGACGTTATGAAAATATCGAATCCCTGCAGCAAAAGCGCGATCGGGAAGGACTGGTCAACCCGACCGAAGATTGACGATGGCTGCATCCCGGCCGAACAGATAAAGCAAAATCCGCAACGATTTACCGCGGTCGCTTTTCAGTTCCGGATCCCTGTTCAAGATAAGATTTGCGTCGTCGCGGGCCGCAGCCAGAAGATCGCCATGCAGGGCGATATCCGCCAGGCGGAATTCCGGCAGCCCGCTTTGCCGTGTTCCCAGCATTTCACCGGCGCCCCGCAGCCGCAGGTCTTCCTCCGCAATCCGGAACCCGTCCTCGGTTTCCCGTAAAATCTTCAGCCGCGACCGCGCGGTTTCCGTGATCGGCTGCCCGTACAGCAGCAGGCAGTTCGACGCCTTTTCGCCACGGCCTATCCGACCTCGCAACTGATGCAATTGCGCCAGGCCGAAGCGTTCGGCGTGTTCGATGACCATGACGGTCGCGTCCGGCACATCGACACCGACTTCGATCACGGTCGTGGCGACCAGGATGCGCGCATCGCCTTCCACGAAACGGGCAATTGCCGCGTCCTTCTCCGCAGGCTTCATACGGCCATGCACAAGGGCGACTATATCGCCGAATCGCGCTTTGAACTCGGTAAACCTCTCCTCGGCCGCCGCCAGGTCCAGAACCTCGCTTTCGTCGACCAGAGGACAGACCCAGTAGACCTTCGCGCCGCGTTCCAGGGCCCTGGCGACGCCATCGATTGTTTCCGGCAGTCGCGCCAGCGGAACGGTCCTTGTATCCACCGGCTTTCGCCCGGCGGGCTTTTCGGTCAGCCGCGACACATCCATGTCGCCATACACCGTCAAGGTCAGCGTCCGGGGGATCGGGGTCGCGGTCATCACCAGCACGTCGATACCGCGGCCCTTGTCCGCCAGGGTCAGGCGCTGGTGCACGCCGAACCGGTGCTGTTCATCGATGACCGCCAGCATCAGGGCCTTGAACGCGACGTCGGCCTGGAACAGGGCATGCGTCCCCACGACCACATTCGTTTCACCGCTGGCGATAGCCTCAAGGATGCGCTGTCGCGCGGCGCCCTTATGACGCCCCGTGAGAAGGGCGATGCTGACACCGGCGGGCTCCAGCAGCGCGCGCAAGGTCTCGAAATGCTGCCGGGCGAGAATTTCCGTCGGCGCCATCATGGCCGCCTGACCGCCACATTCGACGGCGTTCAGCATCGCGAACAGCGCCACGACCGTCTTGCCGCTGCCGACATCCCCCTGCAACAGGCGCAGCATCGCGCCAGAGGCCGCCATGTCGGCGTCGATTTCTTTCAACGCAGTGATCTGGCTACCCGTGAATTTGAACGGGAGCGACCGGTAAACTTGCTTTTTCAGGCTGCCGTCGCCTTTCAGCGAACGTCCCGCCGACCGTTTCAGCCGTGTCCGCATGACCGCCAGCGCCAGTTGATTGGCCAGCAGTTCGTCATAGGCCAGGCGCATCCGTTCCGGCGTCTGCGGCGACAGCGAAGCGCTGTCCACCGGATGATGAACCGTCGTCACCGCGCTGCGCCAGGCCGGCCATTGCTGCTTTTTCAGATAGGCGGGGTCGAGCCATTCCGGCAGGTCCGGCAATTTGCCAAGGACAGCGGTGATTGCCCGCGACAGCACCTTTGGCGCCAGGTTCGCCGTCATCGGATAGACCGGTTCGACCCGCAGAATTGCTGCCGCCTCTTCCGGCGCTGCGAAATGGTCCGGATGGGTCATCTGGACTTCGCCGCGGAACGCCTCGATACGGCCGCTGATGACCCGGGTCTGCCCCTCCGGCAATTGTTTGGTCAGGTAGTCCGGTCGGGCATGGAAAAATATCAGGGTGATCTGGCCCGTATCGTCGGAACAGATGACGCGATAGGGCTGTCTCCTGACGGGCGGCGCGATATGGGAGTCGACCCGGACCGTCAATGTTGCAATCCGGCCCGGAACTGCGGCGGAAATTGCAGGATTGTAGCGCCGGTCGATAATTTCGCGCGGCAGCAGCCAGAGCAGGTCAATTGCATTCGAACCGGCAAGGTGTTCGACAAGCTTTGCATTGCGCGGCCCGATACCGGGCAGGCTGGTTACCGGCGAAAACAGTTCGAACAGAATTTCAGGACGCAAATCGTCCTCCGGAACCTGCTGGGAATCGCGATGAATGACGCGGATACTGCACCATATAGTATAGGGAAGCAGCGGTCGGTAGCCAATGGAATGACATTCTGATTTACCGGCAATGCGCCGCAGTCTATACCCGAATGCCTGAAATCAACGATGCACGGCCCGCCGGGAAAACGGATTCGATGGATATACGCCGAAAAAAACTCCTGTTCCGATGCTGGCATCGCGGCATGCGCGAAATGGATATGCTGCTCGGAAAGTTCGCGGAACAGCGCATCGACGATTTTTCCGACGAGGAACTTGCGCAACTCGAAGAAATTTTGACCTATGACGACCCTGTTATCTATGAGTGGATTGCGAAGGACGGTATTTTGCCGGAATCCCTGCAGCATGAGCTCATGGATTCATTGAAGAAATTCACTTTAAGCATTAGCAGCTATTGAACTTTATTGCTTCACATAAACTGTCGGTCGGCAGGACCACAATAACCGGGGCGCCCGAAGGCTATTCGGCTGTCGCACTGGCGGAGCTCGCCTATGGCGCGTCAGGCCGACAGGTGATCCATATTGCGCGGGACGATGCGGGCCTGGCGCATATGTCCGATATGCTGGCCTTCGTCGCCCCGGCGCTCGACGTGCTCGTGTTGCCGGCCTGGGATTGCCTGCCCTATGACCGGGTTTCGCCGAATGGCGAGGTCGTTGCGCGCCGGCTGGACGCGCTGACCCAGTTGGCCAGAGGCGCGATGAACCGGCCGTTCATCCTGCTCACGACGGTGAGCGCCGCCGTGCAATATGTTCCCGCGCGTAGCGTCTTCCGGGAATCGACGCTGGTGGCAATAACCGGCGACCGCCTGAACCTTGAAGATTTGACACGATTTTTCACCCGGAACGGGTACATCCGCGCCGCAACCGTCCGGGAAACCGGGGAATACGCCGTGCGCGGCGGGATCGTCGATGTCTATCCGCCCGGCGCGCCGTCACCGTTGCGGCTTGATTTCTTTGGCGACGAGCTGGAAGGCGTCCGGGCCTTCGACGCCATGACGCAACGTACCGAGGACGTCCGGGACAGCATCCACCTGCGCCCCGTCAGCGAG
Organism: Pseudomonadota bacterium; assembly: GCA_027619655.1. Taxonomy (GTDB): domain Bacteria; phylum Pseudomonadota; class Alphaproteobacteria; order UBA8366; genus MarineAlpha4-Bin1. The sequence goes on along the minus strand of JAQCHR010000089.1, from coordinate 2,525 downwards.
GTTCTGCTGGATGAAGACAGTATCCAGCGCTTCCGGTCCGCCTACAGGAGCATCTTCGGCATCGCATCCAGCGAAGATCCCCTCTACGAGTCGATCAGCGCCGGCCGGCGCTATATCGGCATGGAGCACTGGCTGCCGCTGTTTCATGAAAAGCTGGAGACCGTGTTCGAGTATCTGCCCGATGCCTTCGTGGCACTGGACCATGAAGCGGAAAGCGTCGTGACCGAACGGTTGGAGATGATTGCGGATTACTACGACGCGCGGCATTCGATGCTGTCGGCCGGCGGCAAGGGCATGGGGGCAGGCGATGGCGCGGCAATCTACAAGCCAGTACCGCCGGACAGCATGTTCATGGATGAGACGCGCTGGTCGGAAACCCTGAAAACAAGGGCCGTCGCCGTCTTCTCGTCCTTTACGGCGCCGGAACGCTCTGGTGCGACCGCCGATGCCGGCGCCCGCCAGATTATCAATTTCACGCAGGCGCGCCAGTCAAACGCCGCCGGCCTGTTCGATGCCGTACGCGACAGGCTGGAAAGCGAAAAAAAACGCCGTATCCTGATTACCGGGCACAGCGCCGGAACGCGCGACCGGCTGAATACGCTGCTGGAACAGCACGGTATCGAGACTACCGGAAACATTGCCGATTGGGCCGAATTCCTGTCTCAACCCGCGGGATCCGTCTCGCTGGCGGCGCTCAATCTTGAAAAGGGTTTCAGCACCGGTGACGTCATCGTCATTACCGAACAGGATATTCTCGGCGAACGCCTGTCACGCCCGTCCCGCCGCCGGCGGCGCGGCGAGGAATTCCTGACAGAGGTATCGAGCCTTTCGGAAGGCGACTACATCGTCCATGTCGATCACGGCGTTGGCCGCTTCGACGGACTGGAAACCGTCAAGGCCGGCGCGGCGTCGCATGACTGCCTGCGCGTTCTCTATGCCGGCGGCGCCAAGCTGTATGTGCCGGTCGAAAACATCGAAGTGCTCGCCCGCTATGGGTCGGAAGAATCGAATATCCAGCTCGACCGTCTGGGCGGTCAGGCCTGGCAGGCACGCAAGGCGCGGGTCAAGGAGCATATTCGCGAGGTCGCGCATGAACTGCTGGCCATCGCTGCGGGTAGAACCCTGTCCAAGGGCGAAATGATCCAGGCGGAGCAGAACAGTTTCGATGAATTCTGCGCCCGGTTCCCCTATGCGGAAACCGACGACCAGTTGAGCGCCGTGAATGACGTATTGTCGGATCTGGAATCCGGCCGCCCGATGGACCGGCTGATCTGTGGCGATGTCGGTTTTGGCAAGACGGAGATCGCCCTGCGTGCCGCCTTTGCCGCGACCATGAGCGGCTATCAGGTCGCCGTGGTGGTGCCGACAACCTTGCTCTCGCGCCAGCATTTCCAGAATTTCAAGGACCGTTTCGCCGGGCTGCCGGTCCGGATCGGGCAGTTGTCCCGGTTTGTCACCGCCAAAGATGCCGATAAGACCCGCGAAGGGCTGGCCGATGGCACGCTGGACATCGTCGTCGGGACGCATGCTCTGTTGAGCAAGGCCTTACGGTTTGACCGGCTTGGCCTGATTGTCGTCGACGAGGAGCAGCATTTCGGCGTCACCCAGAAGGAACGCCTCAAGCAGCTCAAGTCAAACGTTCATGTGCTGACCCTTACGGCCACGCCGATCCCACGGACACTGCAGATGGCGCTGACCGGGGTGCGCGAGCTCAGCATTATCGCGACACCGCCGGTGGACAGGCTTGCGGTGCGCACCTTCACCATGCCGCATGATCCCGTGGTGCTGCGCGAGGCGATCATGCGCGAACGCCATCGTGGCGGCCAGACCTTCTATGTCTGCCCGCGGCTGTCCGATATTCGTCAGCTTCGGCTGGCCCTGCAGGATATCGTACCCGAATGCCGCGTGACGGTGGCCCATGGCCAGATGTCGCCGAGCGAGCTTGAAGACGTCATGACGGCCTTTGCCGATGGCGAGTTTGATATCCTGCTGTGCACGCAGATCATCGAGTCGGGGCTGGACCTGCCAAGGGTCAATACCATGATCGTGCACCGGGCCGACATGTTCGGTCTGGCGCAGCTGTATCAGTTGCGCGGCCGTGTCGGCCGGTCGAAGATCCGGGCCTATTGTTATTTCACGATCCCGCCGGGCCGGCGGCTGACACCGGCGGCAACACGGCGGCTGGAGGTCATGCAGACCCTGGATACGCTCGGCGCCGGCTTCACGCTGGCCAGTCACGATCTGGATATCAGGGGATCGGGCAACCTGCTGGGCGAGGAGCAGTCCGGACATGTCCGTGAGGTTGGTATCGAACTGTATCAACGTATGCTGGAAGAGGCCGTGGTCTCCGCCAAAGGCGGCGACGATGCCGTGGAGAATGAATGGGTTCCGCAGATCTCCATCGGGACATCGGTGCTTATTCCGGAAACCTACGTCGAAGACCTGACCGTCCGGATGGGGCTCTACCGGCGCCTGTCGACGAGCATCGACCCGGTGGAAATCGATCGCTTCGCCGCGGAACTGGT
>JAQCHR010000088.1 GCA_027619655.1 Pseudomonadota bacterium | reverse complement strand
ACCTGCTGATTTATATATCAGAAACAGGCGAAAACCGCATCAAATGGTTCGGTCACTTGGGAAATGCGGGTTCAGGCAGTCCACCCCACAATCCCTCCGGGGATGTGCGACGGTTGATTCCGGACGTTGTACTTCGCAAACCCAACTCTAGTATAACATGCATGGATCGGGCAGGAAGATCGCCCCACCTGGCCTTCTTCCTGCGCGGTATGTCCGGGGCCGCCGGGGTCATGGCACTACGTTCGGGAATATCGGCAACGGAAAGGATCTCGTCGGCGCGTTTCCATCGGTCATAAATACCGTCGGCGCCGGCGCCGATAGGAGGCTGTATTCATCGCGGTTTACCGCATAGGACAGCAGGGATGACAGGGGCAACATGCGGAGGTCAACGCCCGATGGTATGCCGGGAGTCTTAAGGGCGAACAGTGTTGAATACCCATCGATGTAATCCGCCCGGGTCAGGGTTGAAACTGTGGCGGTTCCAGGGTCTGTCAAACCGATGCGCGCGCCGTGATCGCCGTGAATGACGATCGTCGCCCGGTCATATGCATTCGCCCGTTTCAGCGCTGAAAACAGTTCTGCCAGGCGTTTTTCGACGCATCCGACTTGCGCGAAGTACTGTGCATAACTGAGCCGGCGTGATTCCGGGGAGTTCCCCAAGTTCCCGTCGTGCCTGAGCCGCCAGGACGAGATCGGCGAACGGACCGCACAGGCCGTATCGTACACATAGGGATAATGCGGCATCAGGAGATGGGCAAAGAAGACCGTCCCTCCCGCCGCGCCTGAAACATCCCGGATCAAACGGTCGAAGGTCGGCGCAACGGCCAGCGGCCCGACCCGTCCGTGCCAGAGATGCAGCGCCGGTAGCGCTATCCCGTGGCCCGATAGCCACGTGTCTATCCCCTTTCCGGCGAGCCTGGCGATTTTAACGACGGCGATCGAGCTGTAATACATCCCGAACAGGAGGCGTGCCCTTTCCGCGGTTGGCAGTCCGGCTATCGCCGACCGGTCGAGAAAATCGGGCCGATAGGTGATGCATCCATCGATCTCGATTCCCTCGCTTTCGCACAGGTCGAAATAATCTGACTGGTACACCCGGACACGGTAGCCTTTATCCGCATAGGACTTCAGATAGGCATTCCTGTTGAGCGAAAAACCGTAATGTTTTCGCGTCAGATAGCGGTTCGCCCGTGCCGAACTGTCGAAATTGAACGCGCCGGCCAGCGAAGTTTCCGTTCGAAAATGCTGGCTATAGGCGCCGGCGAATACCCGGAACCCGGCATCGTTATAGAACCGGCGCGATGCCGCCGCCGCCCTAGCGCCGCCGGGAATGCCCGATGACATGCCGGCCAGTCCGATCTGTTCATCCAGAACGATATGAACGACCGGCGGCAGATTCGCATCCGGGGCGCGGGCGGACGCATTTCCTTTGTCCGGCTCGCGTCCGGCGATCAGGGCAACGCCGACGGTGGCAACGAACATCGCGAGGAAGCCCCCCATAAGAACCAGGTGGGCGTGTTCGCGCAGAAAAAAGATCACGGCGAGCGCCAATAGCAGGGTCGCCGACAGGGCTATCAGGCGCAGGCTTATGTCGTCCGTGGTGCCGAACTCGAACAGCGCGTCGCCGAGCACGAGGGTTATCAGGATCGAGAATATCGCTGCCCGGAATATACTGGACGAGATCCGCAACAGCAGCGTCAGCCCGGCCGCGGCCGCACATAACATTCCCGCCACGGCGAGGATATCGGGATAGAAGCGGTCGTACTCCGTATAGACGACATAGTTCGTGAAGTGGAACAGGACGATGATCGCGCAGGTCAAAAAATCGTATAGAACGTGTTTTGGGCGACCGGGCATATTGGATCGTTTCATTTATCGGGGTGCTGGAAAGACATTGGGACGATCCGGTGTTTTCAGGGTGTGCGACGGCGGTACCGTACCAGGGTTCGCCGATTTTCAATGACTTCGCATGTCTCGACGATGTCGGCGTTCTGCCTGATTGCCGCCATGAACGCCTCGCGGGTATAGTCGGCGAAGATATCGTCGCGCAGCCGCAACATGTGCTGCACCATCGGATCGCCTTTCTCGACGAACTCGATCACGCCCTCCGGCGCTAGCCCGGTCAGCCACGAAATAACGTCGGCCAGCGGTATGTTGCGGCCGATCGACAGGTGGTGGACGATGGCATAGGCGATCAGCCCGTCGGCTGAGGCGCGGTCCTGGAGGCTTTTTCTTTCCTGCCCGCGCCAGCCTTGTCCAGGGCTGGGGTCCGCGGCGTCGAGCACAAGTGGCAGAAACGGTAACCGGTTTTTTGCGGCGCGGGCGAATGCCGTTTCCACCGCGCCGGGATCGGTATCGAACCCGATCACCTGTGCCGCGCCCGCTTCCAGCGCCGTCTCGGCGTAGAAGCCGGTATTGCAACCGATATCCCACAGGACTGCCGGTTTGACGGCAGCCGCGAAACGGCGCGTGAAATCCTGTTTTGTGCGGGTGGCGTCGCCATCATAGCTGTTGTCGGTTTCGTAGGCGCTCCACGTGCTGCGGCGGGCGGCGGGCAGGGACAGGGCCGATATCCAGTTATGCAGCCCCTTAACAAGGTGCCTGAGGGAGGCCTGCGGCAGACGGCGCGCAGCGGTGTTATCGAGCCGCGCCGCGGTCTTCGCGCGCGTCCCGGACTGGAGCCTTACCGGCAGGGTGACATGTGTCATTACCCGCCAGCTCATCTTTCGAAACCAGGGCAGCAGGCGATCGATATCCCGAGACGGTATCCCTTCGAGAGTGCCGCGGTACCAGGCATTGAACCCGATGTTGCCTAGGGCGGTCAGCAGGAGCGGGTTCAGGAACTGGTCGCAGAACTGCTGGTGCGCCGCCCAGTATTCGCCGTCGCGATAGGGCCGGAACGACAGGATATCGATGAATACCGGCGCCGCGCCGCGGAACTGCACGTTATAGGCCGACGCATCGGACAGCATCACATCCTGTTCCAGCGCAGCCGCTATCAGCTCGAGCTGTAGCAGTGCCGCCGCCCGGAGCCCCGAAAAACACCATTCATATGGGTAGGAGATAAAGGGCAGCACAGGATGCTCGAACACGTAGCGGCAGTCGGCGACATCGGAGAGGAGTTCCGGCGGCACCTCGGTCGCACCGATCACCCGGTCTTGTGCGATTTGTTCCGTCAGAAAGCCTGTCTCGCGGACGAACTCGTAATCTGCCGCCCCGGCGCCGGAAACGCTGCGCAGTACCCGTCCCTTCGTCAGGTAGACTTGCCCTGCCGGATCGCGAAACGATCCGCCGTCCTTAAGAAGGTCGTCCCGATGTGTCCTGCCGATCAATTGCCGTCCGGATGCTGGTCCCGGTCGTCCGCGGCCCGCCGGGAATGACGGGCCGACAGGAAATTCCTGAGCCGGGCCCAGTAAAGTTTGAGTGCGATGAGCCCACCAACCACCGCGCCGATAATACCCTGCAGGATCATGCTGCCGGTCCCCGGGTCGAGATAGGCGTGGGCAGGCGTATGCGATGCCAGAACGAGGGCGGTAGCGATGGCGGAAACGAAGCCAATCTGTCTTGCCATTATCGGGCTGGCCAGTGTGTTGCAATTGTCAGAATAAACGTTCCGCCGACAATGCCCGAGATGTCTTTATCGGGCAACGGTGCTGTTTGCCCGGGCGTGGCGTCCCGGCATGGTGAAGACATTCGCCGTTACTGGCGGGCGATTGTTGCAACCGGCCCGCGAAATCGTGTTAATTTCCGACCTGTTTCGCGATGTTCTTGCGTTGTCGTCCGGGCGCATCGATGATGGGGAAACGGTTTCAGAGAACAATGACGGTCGATCAACCCAGGCATGTTGCTGAATCCCGTTTCGGCAAATGGTTCCTCAAGACGAATATATGGGAAACGCGGGTCCTGGACGTCGCATTGCGCGACCTGGACCGTCTGATTGCAGATCGTGCTGATTCCTATCCGGTGATCGTCGATGTCGGTTGCGGCGCCGGTCAGTCTTTCCGGCGTTTGCGGGATCGTTTCGCACCCCGCCTTGTTGTCGGCGTGGATATCGATATGGAGATGCTGGAACTGTCGGCTGCCGAAATCAGGGCAAAGGATATTCCGGCCGCTCTGATCCGCGGGACCAGCGCCAATCTCGGGCTGGCTGACGAATCTGCCGACATGCTGTTCTGTCACCAGACGTTTCATCATCTGGCAGATCAGGAAAGCGCCATCCGCGAATTTCACCGGGTCTTGAAACCGGGTGGTATCCTGCTGTTTGCCGAATCGACCCGCGCGTTCATTCATTCATGGATCATCCGGTTGCTGTTTCGCCATCCGATGGATGTGCAGAAATCCGCCGATGAATACCGCGAAACCATTGAACGGGCCGGATTCGACTGTGCGCCGGATGCGATTTCCTATCCGTATCTCTGGTGGAGCCGTTCCGACCTGGGACTGCGTGAAAAAATCTGGGGGGCCGGTCCTGTGGATCCCCGTGAAGAAACCCTGCTGAACGTCGTTGCCGTGCGCCGCTGAAAAAAGTTCCCGATCGCCCGCGGGGTGACTGCGCCTCAGCGCATCATTTCGCCGCCCTCAACCGGGATAACCTGTCCCGTCATATGGGCGGCGCCCCTGCCCAGCAGGAACAGAATGACCGGTGCTATTTCATCGGCACGGCCGATCCTTCCGAGCGGAATGATACGCGCCCGTTCCCGGCGCACCTGGTCGAGCGCGTCGCCCGACATGCCGCGGGCGAAAAACGGCGTGTCCACCGGGCCGGGGGCGACCACGTTGACCCGGACGCCGGACGGCGCGACCTCCCGGGCGATCGATTTCGAGAACCCGATCACGGCGCCCTTTGCCGCGGCATAGTGCGCCGCTTCCGCCTGGCCGCGCAGGGCGAATATCGACGATGTGTTGACCACCGCGCCGCGGCCGCGCTCCGCCATGCCCGGCAGAATCGCGCGGCAGGTATAGAACGTGCCGTTAAGATGGACCGACAGGGTCTTCGTCCAGAGATCGTCAGAGATTTCAGCCAGCGGCGCGGTGTCGAACGAACCTGCGAGATTTACAAGATAATCTACCGGCCCGAGATCGCTTTCGACGATGGAAACCATGCGCTGCACAGCGTCCGCATCGGCGACATCGATCTCGAACATGGCGGCGTTCCCATCCGCCGCGGCGATCGCCTCCACCGTCCGTTGCGCGGCGTCCGGGTCGATGTCGGCTACCGCCACGCGGGCGCCGGCGGCGCCGAGCAGCAGCGCGGTTTCGCGGGCGATACCGCTGCCGCCGCCGGTCACCAGGGCTACCCCTTCGAGACTTTCGGTCATGTCTTACTCTCTTCCACGCTGAATCCCGGTTTGTCCGCCTCGCCGGGGAGACGCGTGACGATTATAGCGGCTGTTAGCGCTCTTTGAGCGGTCGAAAGGTCTCGCGGCAGCTTAGCCGGGTATCGCGCCGTGATAGAAGAATACGCCGAGCCCCGAGGCGAACAGCACCTGACCGGCAAGGCTGTGCAGAATCCAGACGAGCGGAAACGACGACGTGCGGGCATAGGACCAGGCGAAGACCAGGCCGCCCGCAAAAGACAGGACGATCGCCACCCAGTTCAGGAAAAACGCATGGGCCAGTGCGAAGATAAAGGCGCTTGCTAAAATTGCAGCGGCGTCGGTCGGAAACAATGCGCGGTAGCGCCGGAAAAATAACAGCCGGTAGGCGATTTCCTGCCCCAGAACCGACAGAAATGGATACAGCGCGACGACCAGCGCGAAACGCTCCGGCGCATAGCGCGGAAAGCTGAGCAGTCTTTCCGGGATCAGTATCATCGTCAGTCCGAACGTCACCGCGGCGCAGGCGGCCGTTGCGGCGGCGACCAGGGGAATGTGGCGCCAAAGCCCGCCACAGGCGACGATTTCCCGCCACCGGAAACCCGGTGTCACCGTTATAAGAATTGCGGAGACCGCAAAGACGGCGAAAAGCGGGGCTAATGCACCCAGCGTGTCGAAGAACGCGACATGGGCAACGGGTACGGCAAGGAAAAGAACGGAAAATTCCGCCCGGAGCCGTCCGCGCGACGGTTGGGCGTCGGTCATGATCGTTTTCGTTTCATGATCCTTCCGCTACCAGCCACGCCGATGTCGTGCAAGGATAAATCAACGGTATGCTGACGGCCCGCAGTTGCTGTGGTAATAAATCCGCCATGACAGAATTATCGCAAAAGCCCGCCCCTGCGGCCACAAATACCGGCTGCGCCCTGCAATATGATGACCTGCGCGATTGGCTCGCCGCGGTCGACGCCAATGGCGACCTGCAGGTGGTCAAAGGAGCGAACTGGCACACCGATATCGGCCAGGTCGTCGAGGTAATGTGCCACGACGAAGGCACGCCGTCGGTGCTGTTCGATGACGTCGAAGGCTGCCCGGCCGGGTTCCGCATTCTGGTCAACTGGTTCACGGGGACGCGCAAGAATCTGACGCTCGGATTTCCGGAAAACTTCAACAAGCTGGACCTGTCGCGCGCCTATCATGGGCATACCAAAGACTTGAAGCCGATCCGGCACGATGTCGTTGCCGACGGTCCTGTGTTCGAAAACGTGCTCGAAGGCGACGATATCGACGTGACGAAATTCCCGGCGCCGCTGTGGAACCCCGAAGATGGCGGCCGCTATATCGGCACCGGGTGTTTCATCATCACGCGCGATCCCGATACCGGCTGGATAAATTGCGGCACCTACCGAATCATGATCCATGATGAAAAGCGCGTGGCGCTTTATATCTCGCCCGGCAAGCACGGTCGGATACACCGCGACAAGTACATGGCGAAGGGCGAACCGATGCCGGTCTGCATCGTCGTCGGCACCGATCCGCTGTCCTTCCTGACGTCGTCCACCGAAGCGCCTGAAGGAATGTGCGAACTCGACATGATGGGCGCCTATCGCGGCCGTGCGGTGGAATGTGTTACTGGTAAACACACCGGGTTGCCGTTTCCCGCGTCGTCCGAGGTTGTGATCGAGGGTTTCGTGAATCCCGGCAATACCGCGCCCGAAGGCCCGTTCGGAGAATGGCTCGGTTACCAGGGCGGCGCCATGGAAGCGGAGCCCTGGGTCGATATTTCCGCCATCTATCACCGCAACGATCCCATCCTGCTGGGGGCGGCGCATATCCGGCTGCCTTACGAATACGCGCGCTACCGCGCGATCAGCCGCTCTGCGGTGCTGAAGGAAAATATCGCGCGCGCCGGGGTGCCCGACGTGACCGAAGTCTGGGCGCACGAAGTCGGCGGCTCGCGCCTGTTTCTCGCCGTGGCGATCAAACAGCGCTATCCCGGCCATGCGGTGCAGGCGGGCCATATTGCGGCCATGTGCCATGCGGGTGCATATCTCGGCCGGTTCGTGGTCGTCGTCGATGAGGACGTGGATGTCTCGAACCTCGAAGAGGTTATCTGGGCGGCTTGCACGCGGTGCGATCCGGCCAGCAATATCGACTTCATCACAGGTGCCTGGTCGTCGGCGCTCGATCCCATGATTTCGCCCGACGACCGCAAGGCCGGCAAGCTTTATAACAGCCGTGCCATTATCGATGCCTGCCGGCCGTTTCACTGGAAGGACGAATTCCAGAAGGTCAATGCCCCGTCGCCGGAAGCCCGGCGCGAGGCCTGGGACCGCTGGGCGCATCTGCGCGAGTAGACCGGAGCCGGCCGCCGGCGACTCGAAGTGCCGACCGCGCGGTCGCTGTCCATAATTTCATAGCCGTTTCGTGCGCCGGGCCGACCGTATCCCGCGCCCGGCAACGTGTCGTCCCTTTTTTGCCCGAATTTTGTCACTGGCTGTGTCCGGTGGCTGCCGCTTAGGCTGGTGTCTCAGCAGTGGTCAAAGCGTCTAGATGTGTACACGCAAGAATCCATAATCGGAAAAATGGAGAAGTGTTGCCATGGCGCGTACCCCCCGCACACCTTCCCGCCCGTCCTCCCGGCCCACGGCTCGGCCGAATATTCGCGCGGTCCGTCGTCCCGCCGCCAAACCGGCCAGCCGCAAGCCGGCAGTCCGGGGTGCTACCGCGCCCGTGTCCCGGGCCGGGGTGACAGTGCGTCCGGGGGCGGTCGGTAATATCGGGGCCACGCTTATCCCCAAGATCTGGCGAATCCAGGCGCTTCGGATCGATGATTTCCTGGCGCTGGATTTCTATCTCTACAACCTGAAACTCGATACCGCCGCCGGACCGGCGGCCGTCCGGTCGAACCCGGCGCAACCCGCCTATCTGGTCGCGCAGTTCCAGGGGCAGGCCTTTGGCGAACAGGCGTTCGATCTGTCCGGCTCGCCGGCGACGTCCGAAACACCGACCTCGCCGCCCGACACGCTCGCCAAGGCGCGGCTTGCCGGGCCGAGCCGGCTGGCGTTCCGGATGCCGGCGCTGCAGGGTTCGCTGCCGCTGTTCCTGGAGGCTTTTCTGGACGCCTGCCGCACCTGGCCGATGAGCCTCGATGCGTTGGCGGCGCCGATTCCCCGCGGGTTTACCGACGATTTGCCCACCGGCGGGTTCGCCGCGGTTTTCAACGCGGGGGCGATGACCGCGGCGACGATGAAAACCATGCTGGAAATGGCGGGGTTTGCGGAATTGCGGTCGGATCTTACGGCCGCGCTGCAGGGTGCCAAGGGAAGCCGGATCGGCCATGCGGCCGCCCTTGCCGGACGCGCCACCCTGAACGAAATCCTCCGCGGTCTGAGGAAGGGCGAGCTGGACGAAGATCATCTCGACAGCTTTGCCGATATGCAGGTCCGGTCGGCGTCGGCACGGTCGCGGGTTACGGCGCAGGATCAAAAACTGGTGCGCGCGCTTGTCGAAGTCACGGTCGGGGAAAACCTGTCCAAGCTCGATCTTTCCGCCGTACCGGGTGTTAGCGTTGGGGCGCTGGGCAGAATTCCCGGCCTGCAGTTCATCCTGAAACCGCATAAGCCGTCGACGAAAGTGACGGCGATCGAAGCGCCGTACCGGCTGTTTCAATCGCCGATCGAACCCTGCGGCTGGGCCCACGCCTCGGTGCCTGTGCCACGCGGTTCCCGGACCGAACTGTGGCACACGCGGCTGACGCCGAAGATCGGCGGCGTGCCCGACGAAAAATCCCTCGCCAGACCGTCGCTGCGCGCGATCTGGTCGCCGGATTACAAGATTCTGAGCCCGATCAATCCGTTCAAGACCACCCTGACGCCGCGCAACCGGAGCGATATCGTCCGCCTGACTGCAGGCTATGACGAGAAGACCTTCAAACCCGACACCGAGATCGAAGAGCCCTATGTGCCGAAACCGGTAACGTCCCACCGGACGATGCTGACCGCGCTTGGCGCATGGCTCGATACCGAAGGCCTGTGGACCCGCGCGCCAATTGACCGGAACCCACAGGGCGAAGCGACATTTTTACCGCTCGAAGCGTGGCGGCACCTGGCGGCGATGGGGCGGGACTACTATGTCCGGGTCGTCGAGCGGGGATTCCTGTATGGACTGAGGCACGGTGCATCGCTTGTCACGATCAGCGAACGCCGGTTCGAGGATATTCCCGACGGGGACGGTCGCGCCGCCTATCTGCGGCGGTATCAGTTCATCATCGTGCGCGAGCCGATCAAGACCTATCCTGGCGACGGTCAGAAATTCGAAGCGCGCGACTTCCCGTTCCGGCGTGTTGAGATTCTGACCAAGGTCACGCTGATGCTATTGCCGACGGCATTCAACGAACCGCTCCAGAAGGTCGGATCGCTGGATGAAACGCAAGTGTTCTGGCCGATGTACGACCCCGGTGACGGCACGCGCTAGGATGTGAAATTCAAGATCCGTGCGACCGACATGTCGGGCCGCGAAATTTCCTTCTCGATGCCGCTGATATTCGTCCGCTCGGATGCAAATCTGAGCGGCACGATCAATACGATCAACCAGCATTATGAAAACGCGCCTCGCGCGACCGTGCCGATCAACGGCCAGCTGATCGAACTGGCGTCCCAGAACGTGGGGGGCGATACGGACGGGGATACCATATTCCCGGTCCAGAACATCAAGTTCGGCGGCGCGTCGCCGGCAAAATCTCTGCCGCCCAACCGCGCCCGGGTTTTCCCCTACGCGGATGAAATGGACATCACGGTTCCGGCGCTTGAAAAGCTGGCGAAATTCGGAAAACCGCTGAAGGTTTCCTATACCGACATATTCAAAACCCATGAATTCGATGCCGCTAATAA
>JAQCHR010000087.1 GCA_027619655.1 Pseudomonadota bacterium | reverse complement strand
TCTTCAACGGCGGTATTGCCGCCGCCGACAACCGCGACTTCCTTGCCGCGGAAGAAAAAGCCGTCGCAGGTCGCGCAGGCCGAGACGCCAAAGCCCTGGAATTTCTGTTCGGTCTCCAGCCCCAGCCAGCGCGCCTGGGCGCCGGTCGACACGATGATCGATTCCGCCGTGTACACGCTGCCCGAATCGCCGGTGCAGCGGAACGGCCGCGCGCTCAGATCGACCTCGGTGATCAAATCGTTGATCATCCTTGTGCCGACATGCTCGGCCTGGGCGTGCATCTGTTCCATCAGCCACGGGCCCTGGATGACATCGGCGAAGCCCGGGTAGTTCTCGACATCGGTGGTGATGCTCATCTGGCCGCCAAGCTCCATCCCGGTCACCAGCATCGGCGACAGCGATGCGCGCGCGGTATAGACCGCCGCGGTGTATCCGGCCGGGCCGGATCCGATGATAAGGACCTTTACGCGATGATTTTCAGCCATGCCGTATTCCTGGTTCGTTAGCGAATTAAGTGAAAGAGGCGTGTGTCATATTTAAGGCGCATACGGCCTATTGGCAATCCACCGCGGCGTGCGATGGGGCGCGAACCTGCCACTGTATGCTGTTCTGCGGCGGGCGTTTGGCGATCTTGGGACTGTCAGGGTTTTCCGATGGAGCCTGACGCCCCCAGGTTGCGTCCCCGGGCTCCGACCCGGGGCTCCAGGGCCGGCAGCGGAACGGTTGTCCTGGTCCCTCGGGTCAGGCCCGAGGGAACGACTGGGAGAAGAGCAGGCTTTCCTAATCGGTCCCAATCAAGGCCGACCCAATATCCGCGATCATTTACGCCATCTGTAGCGCCGGCCTTGTGCCGGGGCCCAGTTGCGCAGACTGTGGCAGCGAATCCCGGCACATGGCCGGGAAGACGATTTTCGTTGTGATGTCTGACGATCGACGCAGCGGCAGTCTGTTAACGACGCCCGTCAGAACCCGAACATGTGATCCAGGCTGAAGCCGCCGTCTTCGTGGGCGAGGCCGTGATAGCCGAACAGGCGGCAGGTGGTGTCGCGGATGATGACATAGGCGCGCGGGCCCGCCTGGGCGCGGGCGGTGTCGTCGAACATGTCCGAATAGCGCCAGAACCGCGATCCGCCGCACGGAATTTCCAGCCGCGCGGTCGCGACCGCGTCGCCGGTGCCGTCATGGAGCGTGATGTCGGTCTCCGACGTGCCGTGCCACGGGGTCGAGGCCGGATATATCAGGTGGCACATCGATTGCAGGCCGCCGTCCCCGAGATCCCCTGCCAGCCGCAGGAACAGCCGCGTGCTCAGCCCGGGAGGGCGGCCGTTATAGGATTGCGGCTCGTTCCTGTAGGTCAGCACGGTGTTGAAGATATGGGCGCCGAAGCTGGTCTCGGCGGCATTGCCGGTCGTGCTGTTCTCGTAGCGGAACAGCGCGTGCAGCCAGCCATCGGCCTCGCCGCCATCGGGGAAATCGTAGACCAGTTCCATATGGCCGAAACCGCCGCCCGGCTGTAACGCCGCCACGGCAGCTGTCATCTCGGTCGACAGGTCGATGGCGCGGGCATGGTTGCGCGGCAGCCGGCCCAGCGGCAGGCGGCCGGTTTCGCGCCCTTCGCTGTCGAGGACCAGCAGTGCGACCGGCAGTTCGCGCTGTCCTGTCGCCATCGGTGTCGGCAGGGCGACGGCGTTCCAGGTATCGGTCGGCAGAATCGGCGCGGGCAGGATATAGCCCTTGCCCATCAGGTTGCGCAGCTCGGGAATGCCGGGATCGGGTTTGAGGTCGACGCGTTCCACATTGGCATGCGCAATGCGCCGGTCGCCCGCCGATGTGGTGATCTCGTAGCGCGGGCGCACGAAATGCTTGCCCGCCGAAATCTCGATCTGCTGCGGCCACGCGACATCCGGCAGCACGTCGGCGACGCGCACAGCGACCGTGGCGTAGGCGCCGACTGCGGTCTCTATGGTTCCCGCCACCCCGTTGTCCACCCCGTTGCCCATGACGTTCAGCCCGACATCGCCGGCCGGGATCGTACACGGGTGGGAATTCTGGACCCACAGGACGATGTCTTCGCCGTCGCGCGGTGCCGGCAGCCCGGCGTAGAAATCGGCGGGCCAGGCATTGGCGTCGTGGGTGCAGGACAGCGCGTCGGAGGACGGTCCGTAGGTGTCGAGGGCGTACTTGACAACGTCATGGCCGGTCGCGCCGATGGCGTGGATGAAAAGCTGGCCGGTGAAATCGCCGAGCCCGAAACGGGCGCGGATGTCGGCGCTGTCGAGCAGGATGGACTGCGCATCGCCGGGGATGGCCTCGGTCCATTCGGCGAGCACGCTGCCCGCCATATCGAACAGGCGCAGCCACAGGCGGATATCGGTCGCGCCGTAGCGGCCCCAGTAATTCGCCGTCACCAGCCTGGTATGGCTGGCCGCATCGTCGCGGAAGAACGCGAAGTTCGTCGCGAAGTTCATGGGGTCGAGATAGGTTTTCGTATTGGTCAGCATGTCGGACGGCAGACGCAGCGCATCCAGACTGGCGATTTCGCAGCCATTGGGCAGCAGGTGGCGGATGTGATCGACGGTCTTTTCCGAATCGAACGCGGTGACGAACAGGATGTCGACGGGCGCGCCGATGGCGGCGCCTGCGAGGTCGGTAATCGGCTGGGTCCGGAGACCGAGCACCGTCTTGCCTATTTTCTGGATGTCCTGCACGAACAGGCCGCGGATATTGACGCCGTCGAGCGGATAGAAAGCGGCGAACCCCTCGGCATATCCCAGCGGATCGTAAATCGCGACGCCGTCGGCCGCGCGCAGACGCGCCATCAGCGCGGGCGCGGCTTCCGCGGCAAGCGGATGGCTGACCGCCTTGTAATAGCCGTTGCCGCCGGTGCGGTTGTCGAAGGTATCTATTTTTAGCGCCATGCGCGCGATTTCATCCTGGCTGGGTTCGACGAAGGCCGAACGGCATTATGGGTGGGATAGGCGCGAATCTCTATCAGGGGACTATCCCCCGAGTTTTTTGAAAAACGCGGAGACCGCATGGCGTCGGCGTTCGCGCCTGGCGAACTTGTCGCTAGTCACCCAGTTGAGCTGCAGAACCCGGCGCGGCCCGACAAACGGCTTGTGTCCGTGCCACGAATTGTCGCTCCGGCGAAACGCCAGCAGGGTGCCTTCATCGGGCGGCACCTCGGCAGCGTAATTTTCGAGATCGTCGGGGCCGCGCAGCACCCGCAGCCGGCCGCCGCTGTCTTCCCAGGCCGGGTTCATATAGACAAGCACGGTGATGATTTTTTCGGTCGAATCGGGATGGATACGCCCGTCCTTCTGCTGGCATTGGCCGCGCACGGTCACGGTGGTCGGGCGCCCCGTCAGGTCGACATCGAACACTTTCTCGATGGCCGCGCGCATCTCCGGTCCCTGCAATTCGTCGAGCAGCGCCGCGAACGCCGGGCCGTATTCCAGCGACTGGTAGGGAAAACTGCCGGGCTTTTCGACTTCCGGATAGCTGTCATGGATCGCGGGCAGGGCGGCCGCACGAACGAAGCCCGGCACGATCGCGTAATCGTACGGATCGCTCTCGCGCACCGTGGCGGCGAGCGCCGCCGTATCCAGCGCGGATTGGGAATGGGATGAAGTTTCCACGTCCGAGATTTATCCCTCCCGACCGGCGATTTCAATCGAAGAAGCCCGGCAGCGGCATTGCGACGCGGAGAATTCCCTCAATCTCAATCGATAACACCAAACCGCCGTATCACTTCCGCCGCAACCTTCGCGGTGTCGTCCGGCGGATCGTAGGTCCAGCTGTCCAGCGTGCCGTCGAACACCCGGGTGATTCCGGCGTCGCGCAGGTCCGCATGGAACCGCGCGAACTTGGCCGAGCCGCCGTCGAGGTCGATCACGTAGACCGGTTTGCCGGTGGCGCAGGCTTCCGACACCATCGACACCGAATCCGCGGTGACCACGATGGCGTCGGCGAGACCGAGCAGTCCGAAATACGGATTGTCGCCGGTGCCGTCCCACAGATAGGCCGGGCAGTCGGCAAGCGCCGGCCGCAGGATCGCTTCATTGGCCGCGCCGGTCCGGCGCGATGCGGTGACCGCCAGCCCTGCCCCGTGATGGCCGCACAGCGCTTTAAGCTCGGCCGCCAGCTTTCGGGTCACCGCCTCGGTCATTCGGTACTGGCCGTTCGAGCCGCCGATCAGCACCGCGACCAGCGGGCGCGGCAACCGGGCGAGGGCCGGGCGGAATTTTTCCGCCGCGGCGGAAAGTTTCTCCGCGGTCACCCGGTGCAACGCGCCGCGGCATTCGATGACGTTGTCGCCGGCTATCCGGTCATGGGCGGGGATCGCCAGCAGGTCGAACCGGTTGCGCCCGACCACCGGGTTCTGTATCTGCACGCAGAAGGTCTTGCCGCCGCTCGCCTTTTTGATCGCCAGGGCCGGCGCCACGGTCTGGCGGCCGGTGGCGATCAGGATGGCGGGCCAGGGCGGTACAAGCGGATCGCCGCCGAGCCCCGACAGCGGCGCCATCCAGAATTGCGGCGGCAGCTTCGACCACGGGAATTTCGGCGCGATGCGCTTGACGACCGGCGGCGCTCCGGCGAATCCGGCAAGCGCTTCGGCGAGGCCGAGGCACTGGTTTTCCATCCCCGGCTTGCCGTCGGTCACAACCCAGATGCTGCGCGGCGCGGCGGCGTTCATATGCCGGCGCCCCAGAGGGGGCTGGACGGAAGAATTTGAAATATTATTATCATTCTTTAAAATATAATTTCGTCCTGCGGCCCTTTGCGGTCAGGATAGCCTGAAATTAGCGGAATTTACGGCGATGGCCAGAATCAAACTCGACAAGATAGATCTTAAAATCCTGCGCGACCTGCAGGAGAGCGGCCGCATGACCAATGTGGAGCTCGCCCGGAATGCCGGCATCTCGCCGCCGCCCTGCCTACGCCGGGTCCGCGTGCTCGAGGAAACCGGCTGTATCCGGGGCTATCACGCCGATCTCGACGCCGAGGCGCTGGGGTTCGGGGTCACCGTGTTCGCCAATGTCGGGCTTCACAGCCAGGCCGAGGCCGACCTTGTCGCGTTCGAGGAACGCGTCGCCGGGTGGGACGAAGTGCGCGAATGCCACATGCTGGCCGGCGAAACCGATTTCCTGCTCAAGATCGTCGCGACCGACTGGGACGCCTATCAGAAATTCCTGACCTCCAGGCTGACCCCGGCGCCCAATGTGAGCGTCGTCAAATCGGCCCTCAGCATCCGCACATCCAAACGCGCCTTCGGCGTGCCCGTCAACGTCTAAGGCGTCGCGGCGGAGTTGGCCGCGCGGCGGCACGTCAGGCCGGTTATGAAAGCGGAACATGCCCGGAAGCCGGATGAATTATCCGGTCAAATTCCGGTACAGGTCATCCCAATCGGGGCATTTTTGAGCTGAATCCGGGAACTGCACCTTCCCTGTGTTGGCAAATTCGTCTCGCTAAATCTGCAGTGTAGCCGATATAGAGCGTGCCCTGTTTCCGGCTTGCGAGGATACAGGCATAGAAATTTTCTGGCATGTCGGAGTTTCCTCCGGAACGCCTCACGACGAAGCATGCGCGATGGTGGGCCCCAGGAGCAAGGCCTAGGGAGTGTAATTGCAGCGATCATTATTCTTATTACCCAGGCCTTGTGCCCGGGGTCCACGCCGGACGACCGCTCCGGCCTGCGCCGGGGTGACGCCACCGCGTTACTTGTACTTAACCGCCATGATCTCGTAGGACTTGGTGCCGCCGGGGGTCGTGACCTCGACGGAATCGCCCACGGTCTTGCCGATCATGGCGCGGGCCATCGGCGATGTTACCGACAGCAGGCCCGCCTTGATGTTGGCTTCGTGCTCGCCGACGATCTGGTAGGTGCTCTTTTCGTCGGTGTCCTCGTCCGCGACCTTCACGGTCGCGCCGAACTTGATCGACTTGCCCGTGATAGCGCTGACGTCGATCACCTCGGCACGGCTCAACAGGTCTTCGATAATGCCGACACGGCCTTCGACAAAGGCCTGGCGTTCGCGCGCGGCATGATATTCGGCGTTTTCCGACAGATCGCCGTGTTCGCGGGCAACGGCGATCGCCTTGATGATATCTGGGCGTTCCACGGTCTTGAGGCGTTTCAGCTCCCGCTCGAGGTCGCTGTGGCCTTTTGCCGTCATGGGCGCTTTGTCCATCGTCTCACTTCCTTCGCACAAAAAGACCCTCGCCCCGCGTTCGACGGGTCGGGGCCGTCCGCAGTGCCGGGGTCAGGTTGCTGCTAGATTGGCCGCGTAAAATAAGACTGCAGCGGCGCAACTTCAAGCCCGCCGGCACGCATCGCCGAAATGGCTTCCACAGCGGCTTTCGCGCCAGCCACGGTAGTATAGTAGGGGATTTTACGTACCAGGGCCGACCGCCGCAGGGCATATGAGTCGGAAATGGCCTTCGCCCCTTCGGTGGTGTTGAAGACCAGTTGAATGTCGCCCGAAATGATCGAATCCACGATATGCGGGCGTCCTTCGCGCACTTTCTTGACCAGTTCCACCTCTACCCCGGCGGCGTTCAGCGCCTCGGCGGTGCCGCTGGTGGCGACGATGGAAAAGCCCATCCCGCGGAGCCGGCGGCCGACTTCGACCATTGCAGCCTTGTCGCGGTCGCGCACCGAGATGAAGACCGTCCCCTCTACGGGAACGGCGGTGCCGCTGCCGAGCTGGGATTTGGCGAAGGCGCGGCCGAAATCGGTATCGATTCCCATGACCTCGCCGGTTGATTTCATTTCGGGGCCGAGAATGATGTCGACTCCGGGGAAGCGCGCGAACGGGAACACGGCCTCTTTTACGGCGATATGTTTGCCGATTGCGGTGCTGGAATAGGTCTTCAGCAGGTCGGCGAGCAATTCGCCGGCCATCGCCCGCGCCGCGATCTTGGCGATCGGCATGCCGGTCGCCTTGGCGACGAACGGCACCGTCCGGCTGGCGCGCGGATTGACCTCGAGGATATAGACGGTCTCGCCCTTGATCGCATACTGCACGTTCATCAGCCCGACCACGCCGAGCCCGCGCGCGAGCATGCCGGTCTGGCGGTCGAGTTCTTCGAGGATGTGATCCGGCAGCGAATAGGGCGGCAGCGAACATGCGGAATCGCCCGAATGGATGCCGGCTTCCTCGATATGTTCCATGATGCCGGCGATATGGACGTCGTCGGCGACATCGCGGATCGCATCGACATCGACCTCGATGGCATCCGACAGGTAGGAATCGATCAGCACCGGCGTGTCGCCCGAGACCTGCACGGCATTCTGGATGTAGCGCGTCAGCGCGGCTTCGTCATGGACGATTTCCATGGCGCGCCCGCCGAGCACGTAGGACGGGCGGATCACCACCGGATAGCCGATATCGGTCGCGACCCGGATCGCCTCGTCGCCGCTGCGCGCGATGCCATTCGCAGGCTGCAGCAGTTTCAGCTCCTGCAGCAGTTTCTGGAACCGCTCGCGGTCCTCGGCAAGGTCGATGGCGTCGGGCGATGTGCCGAAGATCGGCACGCCGGCGGCTTCGAGGTCTCCGGCAAGCTTCAGGGGCGTCTGGCCGCCATATTGCAGGATCAGGCCGACGACCTCGCCGTTTTCTTCTTCCTTGCGCACGATCTCGATCACGTCTTCGGCGGTCAGCGGCTCGAAATACAGCCGATCGGACGTGTCGTAATCGGTCGACACCGTTTCCGGGTTGCAGTTGATCATTATGGTCTCGAACCCGGCTTCCTCGAGCGCGTAGACCGCGTGCACGCAGCAATAGTCGAATTCGATGCCCTGGCCGATGCGGTTGGGGCCGCCGCCGAGGATAATCGCCTTGCGGCGGTCGGTCGGTTCGGATTCGCATTCGGCGGGCGAATAGCCCGAATTCTCGTAGGTCGAATACATATAGGGGGTCTGCGACGCGAATTCGGCGGCGCAGGTATCGATGCGCTTATAGACCGGCCGCACGCCGAGCCCGTGGCGCGCGCTGGTCACCTCGGCCGCCGTCGATCCCGCCAGTTCGGCAAGCCTCTGGTCGGAAAAGCCCATCGATTTTAGACGGTGCAGGTCCTGCGCGTTGTCCGGCAGGCCGTCGGCGCGCACGCCTTCCTCGGCCTCGATGATCCCGCGCAGCTGCGCGATAAACCACGGATCGAACCCGGACGCCGCGTGAATGGCGTCGGTCGAAAGGCCGTGGCGCACCGCCTGAGCGACCGTCAGGATTCGGTCGGGCGACGGCACGTTAAGTGCGGCGAGAACGGCGCTTTCGTCGATCTTGCCTTTGCCGCTGCCGTCATCGGGCTCGATGCCCTCGATGACGACCTCGTTCAGCCCGGTCAGCCCGGTTTCCATCGACCGCAGCGCTTTTTGCAGCGATTCCTGGAACGTCCGGCCGATCGACATCGCCTCGCCGACCGATTTCATCTGGGTGTTGAGCAGCGCCTCGGTGCCGGGAAATTTCTCGAACGTGAAACGCGGGATCTTGGTGACGACGTAATCGATCGTCGGCTCGAAGCTCGCCGGCGTGACGCCCGTGATATCGTTGTCCAGCTCGTCCAGGGTGTAGCCGACGGCGAGCTTGGCGGCGATCTTGGCGATCGGGAACCCGGTTGCCTTCGATGCCAGCGCCGACGAGCGCGATACGCGCGGGTTCATCTCGATGATCACCAGCCGCCCGTCCGCCGGGTTGACTGCGAACTGCACGTTCGATCCGCCGGTATCGACCCCGATTTCGCGCAGCACCGCGATCGATGCGTTGCGCATGATCTGGTATTCCTTGTCGGTCAGCGTCAGCGCCGGCGCGACGGTGATGGAATCACCGGTATGGACGCCCATCGGATCGATGTTCTCGATCGAACAGATGATGATGCAGTTATCCGCCTGGTCGCGGACCACCTCCATCTCGTATTCCTTCCAGCCGATGATCGATTCCTCGACCAGGATCTCGGTGGTCGGCGATGCATCCAGCCCACGGCGGACGATTTCCTCGAACTCGTCGCGGTTATAGGCGACGCCGCCGCCGGTGCCGCCCATCGTGAAGCTCGGCCGGATGATGGAAGGCAGGCCGGTTTCCTCGAGAATTTCGAGCGCTTCTTCCAGGCTGTGGGCGATGCGGCCGCGCGGCGATTCGAGCCCGATCTTGCTCATCGCCTGCTGGAACAGCTCGCGGTCCTCGGCCTTGTTGATGGCGTCGCGCTTGGCGCCGATCATCTCGACCCCGTGGGCATCGAGCACGCCCATCTTGGCGAGCGACAGCGCCGTGTTCAGCGCGGTCTGGCCGCCCATGGTCGGCAGCAGCGCGTCGGGCTTTTCCTTTTCGATGATCTTGGCGACCATTTCGGGCGTGATCGGCTCGATATAGGTCGCGTCGGCGAATTCCGGGTCGGTCATGATCGTCGCCGGGTTCGAATTGACCAGGATGACCCGGTAGCCTTCTTCCTTCAGCGCCTTGCAGGCCTGGGTGCCGGAATAATCGAATTCGCAGGCCTGGCCGATAACGATAGGCCCGGCGCCGATGATCAGGATGGATTTAATGTCTGTGCGTTTGGGCATGGATCAGGCTCAGGCTCAGGCTCAGGCTCAGGCTTCCGGGCGCCGGCGTGCCGAAGGATATCGACGCAGCAGGGCAGGTGAAATCGGGCGGTACAATGGATGTATTGGACCGGACCGTGTTTCCCACGACTCGGGGGTTTAGGGCAAGGGAAGAGTGGGCGCGCGGAATTAGACTCAAATTTCAGGCCGGTTTCTGCCGGGGCGGTCCCGGGCCCGTTTTGGACGACAGCCCGTTGGTGGCGGCAAAGACGGCGACGGCGGTCCGGTTTTCCATGCGAAGCTTATGGGTCAGTGTATGGGTAACCGTTTTTACCCGGCTTTCGGCGAGGCCGGTCAGATCGGCAATGGCGCGATTCTGAAGTCCCGCGCCGAGAAGACCGAGTATCCGCAACTCTTCCGGCGTAAAACGATCCAAGATTTGAAGACGGTGAAGATTGCGGCTCAGATGGCCAAGCAGCCGGCCCGGACCGGCGATGTAGCCTTCAAGGCTTAACGCCAGCCGATCGACGGGTAGATGTCCGGTTGGTCCGCGCAGCAGCAAGCCGTGCGGCGGGATCGGCAGTGTCATCACTTCGAGAAGCTGCTCTTCGGACAGGATCGCGATTGTCTGCACCCGGCGAAGGGCAGGGCCGACCCTCTCGGCCCGGTTTTTGACGAGCCAT
>JAQCHR010000086.1 GCA_027619655.1 Pseudomonadota bacterium | reverse complement strand
TCGAGCGGATGCTGACCGATGACGGTACGCGGGTGGTCAAGTTCTTCCTGCATATCACGCCCGATGAGCAGCTTCGCCGCTTCGAGCAAAGGCTCAAGGACCCGTTGAAACGCTGGAAGCTGCAATATGAGGATTTCCGCAACCGCGAAAAATGGGATGCCTATGAAGCCGCCATCGAAGAGATGCTGGCGCGGACCTCGACAAAGTATGCGCCCTGGTATGTGGTGCCCTCGAACGACAAGAAATTCTCCCGCATCGAAATCATCTCGCGGATCTGCAAGCGGCTTTCCGCCGGTGTCGACCTGGCGCCGCGGCCGCTGGACGAGCAGACCTTGGCGGCGGCGCGCAAGTATTTCGACGTCTGAGCGGCCGGCGATTATACCCGCCGCCAGGCGTGACCGGCGTCACAGGGCGCGCCATGTGCTATGGTGGAGTATGGTAAACCGCTGCTGCGGCTGAAACGCCACGAAAGGGAGACATCGACATGCTGGATCATCCGGCCGTTATCGCGGTAGCCATTCCCATGGGGCTGTCACTTCTCGCCGTGGCCGTGTCGCGCGCCCTGGGGCGGCAGCCGCTTTCAATCCATGTGCTGAGCATCGGCGGACTGGCAGCGTTCCTCGTGGCCTATGTGATGCTGATGGGCTGGCCGGACGCGATGCCGCGTACCGCAACGCAGAAGCTCGGCTATGTCGCCTTGGCCGGGCTGTTCGCCGGGTTCCTGCTCGACGTGGCGGGCAATGCGGTTCGCGCCCTGCGCTGGAGCGTCGCGCTGCCGGCGGCTGCCATCGTCTGGATCGCCTTTCCGCGCATCATGCGCCTCGTCTCCGACCCGTCGCGCGGGGTGATGGAATGGGCGTCCATCATTGTCGTGACGGTTCTGGCGCTGGCCGTCCTGGCGCGGATTGCCAAATCCGAGCGGAATGGCCGCGACGGGCGGCTTTCGCGGCCGGAAAACAGCATGCGGGACGGACGGCTCGCCCAACTGGTTGCGGCGGCGTTCGCCCTCGGTGGAATCTGCATTCTCGGCAGCGCGGCGTCGCTGGGGCTGCTGTCCTTTGCGGCCGGCGCGGTCGGCGCGGGCGCCGCGATCTGGAACCTGGGCCGGCAGCGGGCCCGAATCGGCGCCGGGCTGGTGCTCGGCCTCGGCGCCGTTACGGTCGCCGTGGCGATGCAGGCGGCGTTGTTTTCGACGGTCACCCCGGCGGCTCTGCTGCTGTTGTCACTCTGTTTCGTGACGGACCTGCTGCCCTTCTGCCGGCCGATGGCGACGCCGGAGAAAGGCTACCGTATCCTGGCCTCGGCGCCGCCCTATGTGGTGGCGGTGGCGGCTGTCACGGTGGCCTTCCTTCTGGACGGCATGTCGGGCGGCTACTGAGGCCGGACCGGATTATTCCTCGCGTACGGCTTCGAATTCGATGATCAGTTCGATCTCGTCCCCGACCCAGCCCTGTTCCACGCCGTAGGTCATGCCGAAGGTGCTGCGCTTGAACGACCCGCGCGCCGAAATGCCCAGCGCATAGGGTTTCGCTCCGAACAACCCGCCGCCGAAGGGATATTCGGCGGCCTTGTTCAGGGTCACGTCCAGAGTGACGGGATGCTTGCGGCCCAGCAGTTCCAGTTCGCCTTCGACGGTGCCGGTTGTATCGCCCGTGGCGCTGGACCCGGTCAGCGTGAAGGTCATGTCCGGAAACTCCCCGGCATTGAGGAAATCAGGGCTGCGCAGGTGTTCGTCGCGCTTTTCATGGTTGCTGAAGACGCTCTCGGTATCAATCACCACGGTAGCGGCGCTCAGGGTTTTTGTCTCCTCGTCAAAGGTGACTTCGCCTTTCGCCTTGCGGAACATGCCCAGCACCTTGCCGTAACCGGCGTGGTCGACCAGGAAGCCGATGGACAGATGCGCCGGATCGATGACGTATTTCTTCTGCGCCGCGTCGGATGCCCCGGCGGTCAACAGGGCAGTAGCGAATGCTGCGGCAATGAACGCCCCGCTTATGCGGCCCGGGTATCTGTTGGGGTTCCGGTATCCGAGTTTCTTTATCATGCTGGTGCCCCCGGTAATATCAATGCCCGACCAAAGAGATAGCATAACAGGGCGAGCGGGTGCATCAGCTTTCGCATAGGCGTGAAGCCGGCCGGCGGGGTTAATCCAGGCTGTGCAGATAGGCGATAAAGCTGTCGATCTGTTCCGGCGAAAGCTGGAATTCCGGCATGGCCTCATGGCCGACGATGATACCTTTCGCCAGTGCTTCCTCAAGTTCCTCCAGCGGATATTTCGCGGATAACGTCCGGAATGGCGGGGCAGGCTCAAAGGGGCTCTTGCCGGTGGCGTCGATGGCGTGGCACCGCGCACAGAACTGCTGTGCCAGCAGGCGACCGGAAGCAGCCTCGTCACCCGCGGCCCGGACGGCGCCATCGGAGATTTGCAACATTGAAAGGATGGCCGCGATAATCAGCGTTCTTTGCATCTGGAGTCATGTTCCCGTGAAAAGGCCTGTCCGTATTCTAACACATTGTATCGCAAGAAAAGTATATCCGCAGGTCAGGAACGGCAGCACCGGCACTTCTGTTATATGCCGCGGCGCAATATGATCGGGATACCCGATTCTTCTTTCGTCCATCGTCAAAAGGAAATATCCAGGCCATGTCGCAATCCTACGCAGCACTGAACGATATTCTGTCCCTCGCCGGGCAGGGGCCCGCGTCGCAGGAACAGGTGCAGATCACCGGGTCCGACCGGGTTCTGGCGAGCAATTTTCTCATCGGCACGGCCGGAGCGGCGGTGATTTCGGCGACCGGGCTGGCGGCGGCCAATCTGTGGGAACTCAGGACCGGACGACGGCAAAACGTGGCGATCGATGTGCGCCGGGCGGCTATGGCAATGCGCAGCGATCGTTTTCTTTACCGGGACGGCAAGAAGATGCACGCCGCGGATCCCGTGTCGGGCATTTACCAGTGCCGCGACGGCCGGTGGGTTCAACTGCATTGCAATTACCCGCATCACCGCGCCCGGACACTTGCCCTGCTGGGCGCTGAATCGACGAAAGCGGCGGTCGCCGCCGCGGTCGCCAAATGGGATGGGCTGGCGCTGGAAACCGCGGTGACCGAGGCGGATTCCATCGCCGGCATGGTGCGCTCGCCGGCGGAATGGGCGGCGCATCCCCAATCGGCCGCGATCGACGGGCTGCCCCTGTTCGACATCACCCGGATCGGCGACAGCGCCCCGGAGCCCTTTGCGGCAGGCGCGCGGCCGCTCGCAGGGATCCGGGTGGTCGATGTGACGCGGGTCATCGCGGGGCCGATGTGCGGCCGCACCCTGGCCGAGCACGGCGCGGACGTGATGCGGATCAGCGGGCCGGACCTTGCCTTCAACGAGGCGCTGGTGGTCGACACCGGCTACGGGAAATATGCCGCCGAAATCGATATCGCGTCCGATTCCGGCAAGGAGGTGATGCGGCGGCTCGTCGGCAATTCCGATGTGTTTTCGCAGGGGTACCGCCCGGGCACCATCGCCGGCCGCGGGTTTTCGCCCGAAGTGCTGGCCGAACTGCGTCCCGGCATCGTCTGCCTGTCGCTCTGCGCCTTCAGCCATGCCGGTCCGTGGCGCGCCAAGCGGGGGTTCGACAGCATCGTGCAATGCTGCAGCGGGATCGTTCACGAACAGAGCGAGGGCGGCGACGGCACCCCGCAGCATCTGCCGGCGCAGGTGCTGGACTACGTGACCGGGTATCTGGGCGCCTATGGCGTCATGGAGGCGCTGCGCCGCCGTGCCGTCGATGGCGGGAGCTATCATGTGCGGGTCTCGCTGGCCCAGACGGCGCACTGGATCAAGCGGCTGGGGCGGGTCGGCGCTGCGGCAAATGCGCGAAGCCTGCCGGACCCCAGCCTGGACGACGTGATGGACCTGACGATGGAAACGCAGAGTGCGTTCGGCACGATCCGGCATCTGGCGCCCGCGGTGACCCTGTCGGAGACGCCATCCTTCTGGGCGCGGCCGCCGGTGCCGCTGACGACCCATCAGCCGGTATGGCCCGATTGACGGCATTGTGTTCGGCAGGATGATATTTTTTTTACCGCGTTGACATCGGTGGAAGGAGATGAGGCATGATTTCGAACTACCCGCGTGACATGGTCGGATACGGGGCGAACCCGCCCGATCCCGAATGGCCCGGTGGCGCCCGGCTGGCGGTGAATTTCGTCATCAATTACGAAGAAGGCTCCGAGGCCTCGGTCTTCGACGGCGAGGGTTTCAGCGATGCCGGGCTGACCGAGGCCGCGACGCCGTTTCCGCCGGGTATGCGCGACCTGGGCGCAGAATCGATGTTCGAATATGGCAGCCGGGTCGGGTTCTGGCGGCTGATGCGGCTGTTCGCGGAACACGACATGCCGTTGACCGTCTTTGGCTGCGCGCTGGCGCTGGAACGCAACCCCGAAGCGGCCGCGGCGATCCGGGCGGCGGGGCATGACGTGTGCAGCCATGGCTGGCGCTGGGTCGAGCATTTCAGGCTGGACGAGGAAACCGAGCGCGCGCATATCCGCCGCGCGGTGGAATCGCTGCGCCGGACGGTGGGCGCGCGGCCGCTGGGCTGGTATTGCCGCTATGCGCCGAGCGCCAATACGCGGCGTCTGCTGGTGGAGGAAGGCGGGTTTACCTATGATTCGGACGCCTATAACGACGAATTGCCCTACTGGACGACGGTAGACACCGCTTCGGGGCCGCGCCCGCATCTCGTTGTGCCCTATACGCTGACCAACAATGACGTGAAATTCATGCGCGGATTCCTGGCGACCGGTGATGATTATTTCACCTTCATCCGGGACGCCTTCGACATGCTGCATCGGGAAGGCGCGACCGCGCCGAAAATGATGTCGATCGGCCTGCACAACCGGATCATCGGCCATCCCGGCCGTGCCGCGGGGCTGCAGCGGTTGCTCGATTATATCGCCCGCTTCGACGATGTCTGGGTATGCCGGCGGGCCGATATCGCGCAGCACTGGCTGGAGCACCACCCGGCGCCGGCAATTTAAATTTTCGCTAACCGAATATGGCCATGATTAATTAACGGTTGGAACCTACTAATCGGCGTATGAGTAACGCACAAATCATTGAACGCCCCGAAAAAAACCCGGTACCAGTGCATTGACCAACGCGCGGATGGAAATGGCGCGATACCTGGCCTTTGCCTTCTGCACGGCGGATGCCTTGCTGGAAATGGACCTGGCAGGCAATATCGTATTTGCAAATGGCGCGACACAGCATCTGTTCGGCATTCCCTCGCATTCCCTGGTCGGAACGCCGTTCAAATCCCTGTCGGAACCGGGCGAGCAGCCGCTTGTGAAGGCGCTGCTGTTTCGCGCGACCAAGGGCGAGCGTTTCAATGACGTGCGGGTCAGTTTCTGCCGCGCGGGCAAGCCGAATATCCTGTTGTCGCTGAACGGGTACGGCGTGCCCGACCTGCAGAACCATTGATTCGTGACGGCTAAGGTTGCCGACGCGGTCCGCGACGATTCCAACGACGCCGACCGCAACAAGAGTTCGGGACTGCTGATGGCGGATGCCTTTGGCGGCAGCGTCAAGGCCCATTTCGAGAACGCGGAACCGGGCAAGGCGAAGGGCGAACTCACCTTTATCGGCATGACCGGCTTGTCCGACCTGGAAGGCCGGCTGAATCCCGGCGAGCGCAAGCTTCTGATGAAACAGCTTGGCGGGTTCCTGAAGGCGATTTCCTTCGAAGGCGATTCCGCCGCGCAGCTCAACCCTGAACAGTTCGGCCTGCTGCATGACGCAGGTCTGGACGTCGACGGGGTCAAGGCGCAGTTATCGGATTTTGCGCGCGAAGCCGACCCGAAGGGTATCGGCGTATCGGTTACGACGGAATCGGCGGGGGTCAGCGACCTGGAGGTCGATGGCCAGGACATGGCGCAGGCGCTGCTCTACACGATCCAGCAGGTCGCCAAGGAGAGAAATACCACCGGGGCCAAGACCCTGAAGGTCAATATTTCGGACCGCCTCATGGCCGCCGCGGAGCACATCGCGCAGGTCAAGATGATCATTGCCACCGGCCAGTTCGATATCGCTTATCAGCCGATCGTGGCGCTTTCCGACCAGAAGACACATCATTTCGAGGCGCTGGTCCGGCTGAACGACAGCCTGACCAGTATGAACCCTTTCAATTTCATCTGTTTCGCCGAAGATAACGGGCTGATCGAATCTTTCGATATCGCGCTGTGCCACAAGCTGATCAACCGCATCACGACATATTCCGGCGGCGGGGCGGTTCTGCCGATCGCGATGAATATTTCCGGCCGCTCGATCGATTCCGATAGCTTCGTCGATTCCCTCCGGGGAATCATCGCGGCGAATCCCGGTCTTAACAAGAAACTGCTGTTCGAAATCACCGAGACAGCGCGTATTTCGGATCTTGTGCGGGCGAATAATGTGATCGCCAGCCTGCGGAAAGAGGGGTTCGAGGTCTGCCTTGACGATTTCGGCGCGGGCCAGTCGGCATTCGAGTACCTGAAAGCCCTGGAAGTGGATTTCGTGAAGATCGACGGACAGTATGTCGTAAACGCGACGGAATCCGACAAGGGCAAGGCATTTCTTGTCGCCATGTCGGGCCTGTGCCGCGACCTTGGCGTCGCAACCATTGCCGAATTCGTTGAAAACAAGGAAACCGTCGCGTTTCTGAAGGAATGCGGCGTCGGGTTCGCTCAGGGTTACCTGTTCGGCAAGGCGGATGCCGCCGCTGATCTGTCCGGCGGTGGTCCTGCCGTCATCAATGCCCGGCGCAAGGGCGCCAAAGAGAGCTGGGGTTAGATCGGGTC
This sequence comes from Pseudomonadota bacterium, assembly GCA_027619655.1. Lineage (GTDB taxonomy): Bacteria > Pseudomonadota > Alphaproteobacteria > UBA8366 > MarineAlpha4-Bin1. Next base: position 3,420 of record JAQCHR010000086.1, on the reverse strand, counting down.
CGGTTCAACGGGCGACCCAACCGCCATCGACCGGCAGTGTGTGCCCGGTGATCATGCTGGCGGAATCGCCGGCCAGGAACAGGATCGCCGCCGCGATCTCGTCCGGCGTCGCCAGCCGGTGCATCGGCGTATTGTCCAGGATATAGGCTCTGGTTTCATTGTCCTGCAGCATCTTCTCCGTCAGCGGCGTCTGCACATAGGTCGGGGCGACGGCGTTGACCCGGATGCCCAGCGGCGCCCATTCCACCCCCAGCGACCGCACGAGATTGACAATGGCGCCCTTGGTGGCGTGATAGGCCGGGTTGGGGAACTTGCCGCCGCCGGTCAGCCCCATGATCGAGGCCAGCATCACCACGGCGCCGCTGCGCGCGGCCACCATATGGCGGCCGACGGCGCGCGCGCAGTAGAAATGGCCGTTCAGGTTCACATCCATGACCTTGTTCCAGACCGGCGTGGTCATTTCGATGGTCGGTTGCCGGATGGCGATCCCGGCATTGGCGATCAGGATGTCGATGCGGCCATGCGCCTCGAAGATGCCATTGACGACGTCGTCCACCTGCTTGTCGTCGGTGATATCCAGGACATGGGCTTCCGAGCGGGCATTGTCGCCGGAAATCTCGTCGGCGACCGCGCCCGCGGCCTCGCCGTCGATATCGGTCACGGCAACGATGGCGCCCGCCTGCGCCAGCGCGCGCGAGGTCGCCCGGCCGAGCCCGTTACCGCCGCCGGTGACGATGGCGACGCGGCCGTCCAGCCGGCCCAGTTTCAGGAAATCGGTCATGGGGGTCAGTCCTTCTTCTTGCGTTTGCCGAGAAATTCCTTCATCGCCGCCTGCGGTTCGCCGCTGGCATAGGCGATCTTTTGCAGCCGCGCGCCGGTCTTGAGCGCGCCGTCGAAAACCTCCCGCGTCGCTTCCCGGAAGGCCAGCTTGGTCAGCCGGAAGGCGGTCGGCGGCTTGGCGGCCAGTTCCTCGGCCAGCGCGATGGCGCGCGGCAGCACCTGTTCCGGCGGCACCACGCGGTTCAGCATGCCGAGGCGCTGTGCTTCCTCGGCCCCGACCAGCCGTCCGGTCAGCGACAGTTCGACCGTCATCAGATGGCCGAGCGACAGGTTCATGATCCGCGTGCCGATCACGCTGGGCAGGCCGGCATCGATTTCCGGCTGGCCCATCCGCACGCCCGGATGGCCGACCCGCATGTCGCACAGCAGCGCCGCCTGGAAGCCCGCGCCGGCCGCGATGCCGTTGATCGCCGCGATGCAGGGCTTGTTGACGGCGCGGATCGCTTCAAAAAACCGCCGGCCCAGATCGACCGCCGCATCGACATCGCCGGGTCCGTGCCGGGACGCTTCGTCCAGATCCTGCCCGGCGGAAAAGGCCCGGTCGCCGGCGCCCGTCAGGACGATGGCGCGCTGTTCGGGGTCGGAATTGAACGCCCGCAGGGCGTCGATGCATTCCTCGCGAACGGCCCGGTTGACGGCGTTCAGCACTTCGGGCCGGTTGATCGTCAGAACCGTTATGATCCCGCGCCGGTCCAGTTCGATGGTTTCGTACACGCTGCCCCCTGTTTTGCGGCAGGATACCGTATTCGCTACGGTCCCGCCATCGGCGCCGGGTCCTCGCGGACGACCTGTTCCGCAAGGCTGGTATCGATGCATTCGGCGTAGCTTGCGCCGCGCGAAATCAGGCCGCCCGACAGACAGCTTGTCTTCAGCCGCTCGAACCCGCCCTGCAGCAGGATCGGGTTCCTGCCCCAGATTCCCAGCGCCCGGTAGCGCGCGATGATGGCGACCAGCACGTCCCGTTCCAGCCCGGGAAAATACGACGCAACGGTTTCCGCGACCACTGCATCCGGCTGCGCATGCAGCCATTTCTGCATGCGGTAGATCGCCCTTGTCATCGCCAGCAGCGCATCCCGCTTCGTTTCCAGCGTATGCCAGGTGGTGTACAGCGTCGTGTAGGAACACTGCCCGCGGTCCGCCGCCGCATAGAGGATATGCCCCGCGCCGTCGCGGATCAGATGCTCCGCATAGGGCTGGAAGACCTGGATCGCGTCCAGCGCCCCCTCGCGCAGCGCGGCCTCGTTCTGCGCCATGGTCCGGTCGGTGACCCGGTCGAGCGAATCGGGGTCGAGGTCGAGCCGGCGCAGGTCGTCCTGCAGGCACAGCCAGGGCGTGGGCACCTCGCTGACCGTGCCTATCCGCATGCTGCGCAGGTCGCGCAGGTCGAAATCGGGCGCGTTCTCGCGGCCGATGATGAAAAACGGGTCCTTCGTGACCACCTCGCAGAATCCCACCAGCCCGCAATCCGGCAGCCGGTCATGGGTCAACAGCACCCGCATCGGCCCGCCCCAGGACACATCGGTATCCTGGTTCAGCAGCGATGTCGCCGAGGCTTCGGGGCTGGGGGAGGTTTCGAGCCGCACATCGACGCCTTCGGCCTCATACGCGCCCAGCGCGTGCGTGGCGTAGAAGGGCAGGTAGAAAACCGCGCGGAAATTTTCGTAGAGGGTGATGGCCATGGGGTCGGGTGCCCTTTCTTTCTTGCCGTGACATTCCCCGCCGCCTATCTGATCCTGCAATGCCGGTAAATTACATCAGGGGCGGGACACATGATCGAATTGTACACATGGCCGACACCGAACGGCCACAAGGTCCATATCATGCTGGAGGAATGCGGCCTTGCCTACAATGTGCATGGCATCGATATCGGCGCCGGCGAGCAGTTCGCCCCCGATTTCCTGAAGATCAGCCCGAACAACAAGATGCCGGCGATGATCGATACGGACGGTCCGGAGGGCAAACCCTACCCGGTGTTCGAATCGGGCGCGATGCTGATGTACCTGGCGGAAAAGACCGGCCGGTTCATGCCGCAGTACATGGCGGGCCGCTACCGGGTGATCCAGTGGCTGATGTTCCAGATGGGCGGCGTCGGCCCGATGCTGGGGCAGGCGCATCATTTTCGCGATTACGCGCCAGAAAAAATCCCCTACGCCATCGACCGCTATACCAACGAGGCGACGCGGCTGTACGGCGTCATCGACCGGCGGCTGGGCGAGGCGGAATGGCTGGCCGGCGACGCGTATTCCATCGCCGACATGGCGACCTTCCCCTGGCTGCGGCCCTGGAAGGCGCAGGGGCAGGACCTCGACGCCACGCCGAACCTGAAGCGCTGGTTCAACGCCATGTATGACCGCCCGGCGGTGCAGCGCGGCCTGAAGATCCTCAAGGACAACCGCCGGCAGGGCCCCCACAGCAAGGAAGCGTGGGAAACCCTGTTCGGCGGCAAGCAGTACGAGAAGCGGTAGGCCGTACCGGCAGCCTTTGTTTAGCGCGCGCTGCCCGAATAGGGCGAGACATCGCGCAGGTCCAGCAGGATATGGATCAGCGCCGGCCCGTCATGCGCCATGGCGCCCTTCAGCG
>JAQCHR010000085.1 GCA_027619655.1 Pseudomonadota bacterium | reverse complement strand
AACAAGGACGATATCGGCAGCCGCGACGAGCCGGTAAAAATCGAACGGCTGTGGTTCGTCGCACGATCGACGACGACGATCATCGCGGCGTCGGCGACCGATCCGACGCGGGCTGCCGAGCTGATCCCGATCCTGCGGCGGTCGGTCTTCCGCGAACCCGGCACATTCGGCTTCGTCGCGCAGACGTCGCTGTTCGGCCGCGGCTTCGGCGGCTCGCGCGTCATCGACCTCGACATCACCGGTCCGAACCTCGAAGACATACTCGAAATCGCCCGTGAAGGCATACGCGTGCTCAACCGTGAAATGCCGCGCGCCGGCGGCACCCAGATCCGCCCTCAACCCGGTCTCGAACTCGGCGCGCCGGAAGTACGGGTCGTGCCGGATCTCCGCCGTTTGGCGGATAACGGGCTCAGCGCCCGCGATCTCGGCGTCACGATTGACATCTTCAACGATGGCATGCGGGTCTCCGAAGTGACCGTTGGCGCCAAACGCATCGACCTTACCCTGATGGGAACCGAGCGCAACGTGACCAATACCCAGGGGATCGCATCGCTTCCGGTGGTCACCCGCAGCGGCCGGATTCTCCCGGTCGACAACCTGGCGTCGGTAAGCGTCACCGAAGGCCCGAACCAGATCCAGCATCTGGAACGCCAGCGCACGGTTACGCTGCAGATTCGCCCTGCGCCCGATATCCCGCTGGAAACCGCGATCGACATCGTGCGCAGCAAGGTGATCGAACCGATGCGCGCTGCCGGGTTCCCGGACGGAGTTGCGATGTCGCTTTCGGGCTCGGCAGACGAGTTGCAAAACACCTGGCAGGCAATGATCACCAACCTTCTGATCGCCATGCTGGTGGTTTATCTGGTGATGGCGATCCTGTTCGAAAGCTTTATCTACCCCCTCATCATCATGTTCTCGGTGCCGCTGGCAACCGCCGGCGGCGTCGCCGGGCTGGTGCTGCTCAACGTCTTCACCAAGCAGTCGCTCGACATGCTGACGATGCTGGGATTCGTGATCCTGATCGGCACCGTGGTCAACAACGCCATCCTGCTGGTCCACCAGACGCTGTTCCATATCCGCAACGAAGGCGCCGAAGTCGCCGCCGCCATTGTCGAGGCAACGCGCAACAGAATCCGGCCGATTTTTATGTCCACCCTGACCAGCGTCTTCGGCATGCTGCCCCTGGTGGTCACGCCGGGCGCCGGATCGGAGCTGTACCGTGGGCTCGGTTCCGTCGTCGTCGGCGGGCTGGCGCTGTCGGCGGTGCTGACGCTGTTGATCATCCCGCCGCTGCTGTCGGTAGCGTCCGGCCTGCTGGAGCGCGAACGTGGAAAATTCGCGCCCGGAACCGCCGGGGAGGCCGCGCCAGTCGCCGCGGAATAACGGCCCGCCATTGTCTGCGGCCACCGGATTGGCTAAGCCTTTGCTATGGGCAACGGCTGCCGGAGGCTCCCGAGATGACGATCGAAACGGAATGGCGCGACTACGACGTCGTCGTCGTGGGCTCCGGCGGGGCGGGCAGCCATGCGGCGCAGGCCGCCGCCGAAGCGGGCGCGCGGGTGCTGGTGGTATCGAAGGACCCGATCGGCTGTTCCGACACCAAAATCTCCGAAGGCCTGGCGACGGTGCGCGAATCCGGATCGGACGACGACAGCGAGGAAATCCTGTCCGAGAACCTGCGCATGGCCGGCGGCGACTTGCCGGTCGCGGCCCTGACCGACGCCTTTGCCCGGGACAGCAAGGACGCCTATGACCGCTACCGGTCCCAGGGGCTGCGTCCGGCCATCGATGCCGAAAAGAACACGCCGAAATCCCTGCCCCTGCCCATGGGCGGTCACACGCGGCGGCGCTCGGTCGGACACCGCAATAGCGGCATCGCGTTCGGCCACGCCAACTGGAATGCCGTTATCCAGGGCGACCGCATCGACTACATGGAGGATTGCTGGTTCCTCGACCTCGTGACCGAAGACGACGGCGACAGAAAACGGATTGCCGGCGGGCTGATCTACGATGCCGCGCGCGGCAGGCTGATCGCGGTGCGCGCACCATCGGTAGTGATCGCGGCGGGCGGGCTGTCGACCCTGTATTTCCCCAAGACCGACACCATGCGCGGCAATACCGGCGATTCCTATGCGGTCGCGGCGCGCGCGGGTGCCGACCTGGTCGATATGGAACAGGTGCAGTTCCTGCCGTTCTGCGTCGCCTCGCCCCCGTCATATGAAGGCCTGCTGATCGGCGAGCCGGTGACGGCGAGCTATCTCGGCGTGTTGCGAGACAAGGACGGCAAGGTGATCCTCGACGGTGTGTATCTGCGCACCCGCGCCGAATGCTCCGCCGCAATCATGCGGGCCGTCGAAGACGGCCGCGGCACACCGAACGGCGGCGCCTATCTCGACATGACGGCCAACAGGCGGCATCCGCGTTCCGGTCCGTATTTCATGAAATTCCTGGCAAGCGCCCTGCCGTCCGCCTATCGCGTCGCCCGCCAGGCCCTCGGCAAGGCCGCGGCGAATTGCGACGAAGCCTGGGAGGTGCGGCCGAGCGCCCATTACATGATGGGCGGAATCCGTACCAACGCCGACGGCGCCACGGTCGCGGGAGACGGCGACGGCGATGCCGCACTCGGTATTGCGGGACTGTTCGCCGCCGGTCAGGCGATGGGCGGATTGTTCGGCGCCAACCGGCTGGGATCGACCTCGCTGACCGAGGGCGCGGTGTTCGGCGCGCGGGCGGGCCGCGCGGCGGCGGCGACCGCGAAAGCAGCAAGAAACGGCGCGGGCAATGATGCCTTTACCGACCATATCGCCGCGGTTAGCCGCAGGTTCGGACAGCCGGGCGATCAGGCCGCCGCGGTTCTGAAACTGGAACTGCAGCGCGAAAGCTGGATCAATATCGGGCCGGTGCGGACGGCGGAAAGGATATCCCGCATGGACGATGTGCTGGACGGGCTCGAAGCACGGCTCGACCGCGTCGCGATCCCGGATTACACCGACTGGAACCAGGCCTTCATCGAATTCGAGGAGCTCCGCAACCTGGTCGCCACGGCACGGGCGGTGGCGGCGGCGGCGCGCGAACGCGACGGCTCGCTCGGCGGCCATGTGCGGCTCGACAAGGCGGAAATCTCGGCCTTCTCGCAGCCCTATTCCACCGTGATCGGCAGGGACGCGGACGGCGTATTGCAGGCCCGCCGGGTCGCGCGCCCGCGCACGCCGTTCAAACAGCTCGTCTCCTACAAGCTGCAGGACGCCAAGCGCAAGGCGCAGGTCAAGTTCCTGCGCGCCCTGCCGGCCGGGATGCAGGACCGCCAGCTTGAAAAGAAATACATCGCGATCATGGGTGTCGCCGGCGCCGCGCCGGAGATCATGCCGGGCGGCACAGACGGTGCCATTGCAGAAACAACCCGGGCTTGAAAATCGAGCCATGAAAGTAGAAATCGTCACCCGCCGTAACGGGCAGGAAGCCGTCATCGAATTCGACTACGCACTGCGCCACGAGACCGAAAAGCCGATGGCGCTCGACGTGCTGCTGCAAGCCCAGGCGACGGCGATGCCCGAACTCGCCTTCCGTTATGGCTGCCGCGCGCGCAACTGCGGCGTCTGCACCATCGACATCAACGGCAAGCCACGCGTCGCCTGCCGCGCCATCGCCCGCGACGGCGACCGGTTCAGCCCAATGGCAACGCTGCCCGCACTCAGCGACCTGGTGGTGCGGCGCGACGGCATCGCCCGCCAGATGCGCGGCCGGCTGGCCACGGCCGGCCAGGGTAACGATCTGAACGTCGATGCGCCGGACGATTACCACGCCCTGACCGCCTGTATCGAATGCTATGCCTGCCTCGACAAATGCCCGATGCACGCGCGCAATTTCGACGGCGGCCTGCCTGGCGACATGGCGGAAGGCACGGCCCCCGACCCGGCGGAGGGCTATCGCTGGGGAAATCCGTTTTCCCTGCTGAAGCTGCAGCGCATCCGGCTCGACCCGTTAACATCGGAGGCGGGAAAGCAGGCCGCGCTCGACCACGCCATCGATCTCGGCCTCGATGCTTGCGTCGGCTGCAAGGGATGTAAATGCGGTGTCGGCATCGACCTGATGGGGAAGGTTGTGCGGGATATGGTGAGCGCGGCGGGCGACCGGCTGGAAAGCGCCGCCGGGGATTAGCGCCGCATCAGCATTTCAGCGCTGCGCGCACAGCCTCGATTTCCGCCAGGAACGCGTCCTGCATCGATACCGGCACGCCGGACTTGTCGAACAATCCCCGAACGGTGGTCTCTTCGGCGCGCTCTATCACGCTTCGGACATGGGCAAGGCTGCGGCCGGAAATAACGGACAGCGCCACTTCAAGAAACGCCGTTTCGCGATTCCTCAGGGCGGCGAGCAGCAGGTAGGGCGTGAGCCGTTTTTCGGCGTGCAGTGTTTCAGCTGCCGCGACCAGGTCCGCTGTCGAGAGCTTCCTGACGGTCTGCAGCAGGGCGGCGGTTTCCGCTTCGGCTACGACGGGTGCTGTAAAATCTTCCATCCCGTACGTTGCGGTCAGTTTTTCGCGCGCGGCAGCAGAGACGCACGCCGTCAGCCGGACGACGATGTCTCCGAGCAGGTCGCTGCGTTCCGCCAGTTTGTCGAGCACCCATATTTCGGACGTGAAGCGGTCGAGCAGCCGGTCGCACACCGCCGCCCCCATTGGCGCATTCGGGTTTTCGACCAGCGTTTCGGCGACGACGGTTTCGCCTGTTTCCGCGAGTGCGAGCGCCAGGGTATCGGAGATCGATTCACGCTTCGCCGCGGCGATGCGGGCGCCACGCGAAATTGTCAGAACAAGAGACTGCCAGTCGGCGTCGGAAAACACGTCGGTCACTTCGAGAAAAGGACAGCACACGGAATCGACATCATGCGCCAGCATCATGGCAAGATCCCGGGGCAGATGGCTGGCATCGCGGATCGCCCTGGACAGCGCACACCGGACCTCCTCGACCGCATCTTTGGCGAGGGAATGGGCCAGAAGCTCCGCCGCCCGCCGGTCGGCCGCGTCCGCCGCTTCCACTGCAAGGCCGGAACCCACCCGCAGCGCAACCTGTATGCGCGCGGACTCGTCCAGGCCGGCCAGCAGCTCATGGGGCATCGGTTCCGTCACACACTGCTCTCATTCAAGTTGCTGAATGTGCAGGCGTTCGACCGCCAGCACACCGCCCACGTGCATCGGGAGTAAGGCCGAAAGGTTAATATATTCTTGTCTATAACCGGATAAAACGAACGAACACGGTGGTTTATCGGACGGTGAGTGCGCCGGAGGCCCTTATCCCCTCTGCGATGCGCGCGCCGCCTGTATCGTCTGCCAGATGCGGTGCGGTGTCGCCGGCATGTCTATATGTGCGACCCCAAGGGGCTTTAGGGCATCGACCACAGCATTGATGGTGGCGGGCAGTGCACCGGTCGGCCCGGATTCGCCGCCGCCCTTGGCGCCGATCAGGTTGGACTTCGTGATCGTCGGCGCGCTGATGATATTCATGTAACAGGTGTCGTCGCCGCGCGGCAGGCAGTAATCCATCAGCGAGCCGGACAGAAGCTGGCCGTCCGCGTCGTAGGCGATGTCTTCCATCAGTGCCTGGCCAATGCCCTGGACGATCCCGCCATGCATCTGCGCTTTCAGCAGCATCGGGTTCACGACCGTGCCGACATCGTCGACACAGACGAAATTCACGATCCCGGTCTCCCCCGTATCCGGATCGATTTCCAGTTCGCAGACCTGAACCCCGGTCGGCCAGTTCCAGTATCGCGGTGCGAAGGTGCCGATCTCGTTCAGGCCGGGCTCGATATCGGGCGGCAACAGGGCCGGCTTGAACGCCGCCGCCGCGACCTCCAGGATCGACAGGGATTTATCGGTGCCGCTGACGGTGAACATGCCGTCGGCAAACGCGATATCGGTCTCCGCCGCTTCCATCAGGTGGGCGGCGATGCGCACGCCCTTGGCGATCGTCTTGTCGCAGGCGAGCGAGACCGCCGAGCCGCCGATCGACATCGACCGCGAATTGAACGTGCCGCGCCCGTAAGTGACGATATCGGTATCGCCCTGGACGTAGCGGATGCTTGCCGGATCGATCCCCAGGCGATCGCACACGATCTGCTTGAACACGGTCTCGTGCCCCTGCCCGTGGCTGATGGTTCCCATGATCAGGGTGACCGTGCCCGACGGATCGAAGCGAATGCTGCTCGATTCCGGGAAAGGCGACGACGTCTTCTTGACCGTGTTGGAAAACCCGATGCCCCTCAGAACGCCGCGTCGGGCAGCGGCGGCGCGGCGGTCTTCGAAGCCTGCATACCCGGCTGCGTCGAGTGCCTTTTCCATGTTGCCGGTAAAATCGCCGCAATCGTAGGTGAAGCCGAGCGCGTTGGTCCACGGCATCTGGTCCGGCGTCACGCTGTTTTTCTGGCGGATATCCACCGGATCCATGCCGAGTTCGCGGGCCGCAATGTCGACCAGCCGCTCGCCGACATAGGCGGCTTCGGGTGCGCCGGAGCCGCGATAGGGATTGGTCGGGCATGTATTGGTGAACACGCCGGTGACCTCCACGTGGACGGCGGGCGTGCGGTAGACCCCGGCAACGGTGCCGAGATTGTTGGTCGGCGGGCGCGGCCCGCGGATCGCGAGATAGGCGCCCATCGCAGCCAGGGTTTTCACCTTGAGGCCGAGAAAGCGGCCTTCCCTGTCGAGGGCGAGGGCAACCTCGCTGATATTGTCGCGGCCATGGCTGTCGGACAGGAATCCTTCCGACCGTTCGCAGCGCCACTTGACGGGTCGGCCGACCAGCCGCGACGCCCAAAGCACGAGCACCAGCTCGTTATAGGTGCCGCCGCGCATGCCGAAACTGCCGCCGACGTCGCCCGGAATCACCCGCACGCAGGTCTCCGGGATATCGAATATCTGGCGCGCGATCTGGTGGCGCAGCGGGTGGGGGTTCTGCAGACCGGTATAGAGCGTGTAACGGTCGTAGCGCTTGTCGTAATCGCCGAGACAACCGCGCGGCTCCAGCGCCACCGCAGTGACTCGGTTGATCGCCAGTTTCTGGCGCACGATATGGTCGGCTTTCGCGAACGCCGCCTCGACCGCCGCCGCGTCGCCCATTTCCTCGACGAAGCTGATATTGTCGGGACAGTCGGGCCACACCGCCGGCGCGCCTGGGGCCACCGCGCTTTCGAGATCGGCGACCGGCGCCAGCGGCGCGTACTCGACCGCGATGAGCTCCGCCGCGTCGCGCGCCTGCAGCGCGGTCTCGGCGACGACAAAGGCGACATGATCGCCGACCAGACGCACCCGGCCGCTGACCAGTGCCGGCCAGCCCGGCTGATAGATCGACGACCCGTCGGGCCGGGTTTTCTGAAGATCCTCGCAGGGCAGGCTGCCATAGTTTTCCGCATCCCAATCGGCGCCGGTCAGTACCCGCAGCACGCCGGGCGCGGCAGCCGCCGCCGATATATCGATCGACAGGATATCGGCCATCGCATGGGGAGAGCGCAGGACATAGCCCCACGCCTGGCCGCGCAGATTCACGTCGTCGAGAAATTCGCCGCCACCGGTCAGGAGTCTCGGATCTTCTTCCCGGGGCACGGACTGCCCGACTGCGAATTCGCCCATTCTTCAAACTCTTTCAGTATTTCGACATCGTCCGGGCGGACAGGACACCTACGGCCCGGACGGGATATATAAGCGGCGAATCCCGCACCGGCACAAGGGCCGGGCCGGGGATAGCCGCATGGACCGTGCAGGAGTAAAGTCGGGTACGGCGTATCCTTCCCGGATTCTATTTGCAGAATTCGGAGGGGGAAAATACAATTCCGAAACAGAAAAAGCCGTCAACCGCGAGAGGAAATGCCATGTGCCCCGATTCGGACTCAGGACCCGTCCTGCAGGGAATTGAACCGACCTTGTTTCCGCTATCCGCCAGCGCCGAGCTGCCGTCACCGGACCCCAAGTTTCTGCGCAATACCTGGTACGTGGCGATGCCGTCGCCCGAACTCGGCGAAGGCAAGCTGGTTCATCGCACCATCATGAACGAGCCCATCGTGTTTTACCGCAAGGAAGACGGCGGAATCGCGGCCATTGCCGACAGATGCCCCCACCGTCATGTGCCGCTGTCCATGGGCACGCTTAAGGGCGGCGACCGGATCCAGTGCATCTATCACGGCCTGGAGTTCGGCGCCGATGGCAAGTGCGCCCTGAACCCGCACGGCAGCAAGAAAATCTCCGAGGCGCTACAGGTCAAGAGTTACCCGGCCGTGGAAAAACATACGCTGCTTTGGATATGGATGGGGGACAAGCCCGCCGATCTCGACCTGATCCCGGATTACAGCTGTCTCGATGACCGGGACGAACTGCATGTCACCCGGACCGGATATCTCAACGTCAAATCGAATTACCAGCTCCTCGTCGACAACCTCCTGGATCTCAGCCATATCAGCTACACCCATGCCGGCATCCTCGGCAATGCCGATACCGCCGAAGCTGACCCGGAAGTGACCCAGGACGGCGACGTCATCACGGTAACCCGGAACTCGAAGGATGCGGAAACGCCCGGCATCCTCAAGATGATGGCATTGGACGAAGAACTGAAACAGCGCGGCGACCAGTGGCAATCGATCTCCTGGTTCCCGGCCAGCAATCTGCGCCTGGAATTCGGCGCCAGCAAGGTCGGCGAACCCAAGGAAACCGGCACCGGATATTTCGCGCTGCACTTTCTGACACCGGAGACCGAAAAGACGACGCATTACCACTACACGGCTGCGCGTTGGGGCGTGCAGACCGACGATGAGACGAACAGGGAACTCCGCGACCTCATCTACAAGATGCGGACCTTCGCCTTCGCCGACCAGGATGTGCCGGTGATCGAAGCCCAGCAGATCTCGATGGACCAGGCAGGCGACAATCTGACCCCCACCCTTCTGAGCGTCGACGCTGGCCCACTGCAATATCAGAAAGTGCTGGACCGGCTTCTGGCGGAGGAAGCGTAACCCGTCGATATCGGGCCGGTTGGCGGCGGCGGACGTAAGCGGATTCGTATTCTGCCGCAGCGGACGGTTCTCCCTAAACGAACCGGGCCGCGAAAGCCCCGCTAACCCCCCGTCAGGGGGTCAGCTCGCAGCTGTTCCCGCGTCTGCGGTAGGGCGGATCGCAGGCCCAGTTGCTGCCTGAATAGTCGACATGGGCGTTCTTCGGCATCGCCAGGGCGACGCAGGAATTATTGGCCGCCTTGAAACCACGTTCGCAATCCCAGCCGGACCTCGATGATGCGCCGACCAGAAACCCGTTGGCCGGGACCCGGATCGCGGCGCAGGTTTCGTTCACGGCGCGGTAGCCGCGTTCGCAGGCCCAGCCCTGACCGTAAGACGTATCGACCAGATATCCGTTCTCGGGAACCTTTACCGGGGCGCAGATGCCTTTCGCAGCCCGAAAGCCACGCTTGCATACCCAGCCGGAACTGGTTGAACCGGTGCCGAGATATCCGTTCTCGGGAATTTCGATTTTGGCGCAATCCTGCTCGACCTGCAGGTAACCCCGGTTACATTTCCACTCGCTGCCGGATGTATCGATATAGGCGTTCTGTGGCACCTTGATGGCGACACAGGCTTCCCTGGATTTCAGAAAACCGCGCTTGCAGCCCCAGCCGCGACCATAGGAATCGTTCGTCAGATAGGCATTGTCGGGCACCTTGATGGCGACACAGGCGCCCGCGATTTCGCGAAAATTACGGCTGCATTCCCAGCCGCTGCCATAGCTTTTCGCCTTCGCATTGGCGGGCATGCCGGCACTGCCGGTCTGCGCCTGGACGGCGCCGAAGGACGCCACCGCAAGAATCAGGGAGGCCGCCATCAGGCGGCAGTGCCGATAGGATCGACGCATATTCAGCATATTCAATTCCTTGTACCGGCAACGTCAGTCCGGCGATTCCGCAATTCCCGAAAGGCGGCCGGACAACCTGTCCGCCAGACGCATGCTACCGACCAGGCAGGGACAGTGCCCGGTGCGAGAACATCGGGGCGAGCCGATTGAAGGGTCGGCGGAAAAAATCCGCCGACCCGCACGATCAGTCCGGCAAAACGCTATGCGCCCGTTCAGGCGGCAATTTTATCGGCGCAACTGCGGGCAACACTGCTATCGGCATCCTTGGCGCCCGGCATGGTTGCCCAGCCCTGCTTGACGACGAATTCGCCGCGCGACCAGGAATCGACCTTCTTGAGTGCGGCGAGCTTGGTCGCCTTGTCGGCATCCATATTGAACTGCCCGACAC